>CALLFD010000431.1 GCA_937997605.1 uncultured Collinsella sp.
AATCGGAATATCCCAAGTCGATTGCAAAGATTACGATCGACGAAGACTACGTAGGACATACCCACGAGTAAGGCTGTGCCGGCAAAGCAGGTTATGCAGAAGGGGAGAGCATGAAGAAGCTGTATCTACTCCGCCACGGTCAGACGGAGTTCAACGTCAAAAAGCTGGTCCAGGGCCGCTGCGATTCGCCGCTGACCGATCTGGGCCGTCAGCAAGCCGGGATGGCAGCCGCATGGCTTAAGGGCCACGGCGTCGTCCCCGACAAAGTGGTCTCTTCGCCCTTAGGCCGAGCCATGGACACAGCTCAGCTCGTCGCATGCGAGCTCCTCGGCCCGGACGCAGCAGCCGAGCCCTGCGAAGGCATTATCGAGCGCTGCTACGGCTCCTTCGAAGAAGGCCCGCACGGCGCGCTGCCCACCGACGTCTGGGATCCGGGCGAGGACCTGGTCCCCTTCGGAGGAGAAGGAAGCCAGGCGCTGCAAGAACGTATGGTGGATGCGCTTACCAATATCATGGGCTCCGAGGGCATCGAAACCCTTCTAGCAGTAAGCCACGGCAGCGCCAGCCGCCAATTTATCAAGGCCGCAGCCCCAGAGGGCTTCGAGCTCCCAACAAAACTCCCCAACTGCGCCATCATGATCTTCGATTTTGACGAGGAAAAGCCGCAAGCAGAAGGCGAGCCAATGCAGTGTAAGTTCACCCTTCAGCAAATAGTGGACCCCCAACAAAGTAATTAGCTGAGCGAGCAGAGTTAAGCAGACATCAACGTGTCGTCTCCCGAGCTTGGCAGAGGGGCGGCGAAATATATTAAGTTTGTCGCGAGTTCCGCACGCAAAGGAAAGCACTTAATGTGCTTTCCGTCTTGCGCAGGACTGTAGAGCAGCAAACTTAATATATTTCGCCGCCCCTCTGCCAAGCCCAGGCGACTCCACGCACTTTACCTGCGTAAACAATGTGAGTGAAATATGAATCTCGATGGATACGCCCGCAGCCGTGTATACTAAACAGCTGTGTGAAACCAGGGGAGTATTCTGGCTGGACAAAATGCCTGCTTAATAGGGTTGTCAGGTAGTCCGGACGCAATACAAGGCTGGGGAGCACGTCGTGTAAGTAGTGGTCCTCTAGGGGCGTACGCTCGGTGGTGTACGCATTGTCCCAAGACCACGCGAGAGTTGGGATCATATCTTGATCAGCATGATTCTCGGCCGCAAGATTGGCATGACCCAGGTTTGGGACGAGGACGACAACGTCGTTCCCGTCACGGTCATCCAGGCTGGCCCCTGCGCTGTCTCGCAGGTTAAAACTCAGGCAACCGACGGCTATGACGCCGTCCAGATCGGTTTCGGCGACATCAAGGCCAAGAACGTGAACAAGCCCATGGCTGGTCACTTCGCTAAGGCTGGCGTCGAGCCTGTCCGTTTCCTTCGTGAGGTCCGCGTCGAGAACGGCGAGGAGCACAAGGTCGGCGAGGTCGTCACCGTCGCTGATTTCGCTGATGTCGAGAAGGTCGACGTCATCGGTACCTCCAAGGGTAAGGGCTTCCAGGGTCGCATCAAGCGCTGGGGTCAGCGCCGCGGTCCTATGACGCATGGTTCTCACTTCCAGCGTCACCCCGGTTCTATCGGTCAGTGCGCCTATCCTGCGCGCGTCCTCAAGGGCGTCAAGATGGCCGGTCACATGGGTAACGAGCGCGTTACCGTCAAGAACCTTTCCGTTGTCCGCATCGATGCCGAGCAGAACCTCATCTTGGTCAAGGGCGCCGTCCCGGGTGCCAAGAATGGTCTCGTCGCCATCCGTATGGCCTAAGGGCCCAGCCCATTTAGCCCAGCGTCATACCAAGGAGAACACTTAAATGGCAAAGTTTGAAGTAAAGAACAGCGAGGGCAAGAAGGTCGCCGAGGCCGAGCTCGCCGCTGAGGTGTACGGCATCGAGCCGAACATCCACGTTATGCACCACATCGTCAAGTGCCAGATGGCCTCTTGGCGTCAGGGCACCCAGTCCGCTAAGGGCCGCTCTGAGGTTTCCGGTGGCGGCAAGAAGCCTTGGCGTCAGAAGGGCACCGGCCGTGCCCGCCAGGGTTCCATCCGTGCTGCCCAGTGGCGTCACGGTGGCGTTGTCTTCGCCCCCAAGCCCCGTTCCTACGCTAAGCGTATGAACAACAAGGAGGTCAAGCTGGCTATGCGCTCGGCGCTGTCCGCCAAGCTGGCCGATGGCGAGCTCGTGCTCGTCGACGACTACGGCTTCGAGAAGCCTTCCACCAAGGCTGCCGTTGCCATGCTCAAGGCTCTCGGCCTTGAGGGCAAGCGTCTGACCATCATCGTTCGCGATGAGGACGTCAACGCCTACCTGTCGTTCCGCAACATTCCCAAGACGTTCATCATCACTGCCGACGAGGCCAACACCTACGATCTCGTCAACAACAACGCCGTGCTGATGCCCGCCGACATCGCCGCTCACTTCGGGGAGGTGCTTGCTTAAATGACCGCCCACGAGATCATCATCCGTCCGATCGTGTCCGAGCGTTCCTTCTCCGGCATGGAGCAGAACAAGTACACGTTCGAGGTCGCCAAGGATGCTAACAAGTATCAGATCAAGGACGCTGTCGAGGAGATCTTCGGCGTCAAGGTCGTTCGCGTGAACACCCTGACGGTCAAGCCCAAGACCAAGCGCGTGCGCTATGTCGCCGGCAAGACCCGTTCTTGGAAGAAGGCCATCGTCACGCTGGCCGAGGGCGACACCATCGAGGTCTTTGGCAACCAGGCCTAAGACTCGCTGCTGTTGAGTGAGCTCATGCCTCCCAAATAGGGGAGGCGAGAGCTCAAGGTTTTGGGCGTATAAAATGGACACGCCCGGAGCCGTGTATACGTCCGGTGTCATCGCACCCGAGGCAGAACCTCGAATCCCTGTCTGCGATGGCTAACGGATTCCTATTGAAAGGGATTGTAATGGCTGTAAAGCACCTTAAGCCGACCTCCGCTGGTAGGCGTTGGCAGACGATCTCCGACTTCTCCGAGATCACCTGCACCAAGCCTGAGAAGTCTCTTCTCGAGCCCCTGCCCAAGAAGGCCGGTCGTAACAACAACGGCCGCATCACCACCCGCCACCAGGGCGGCGGCGTGAAGCGTCGTTACCGCGTGATCGACTTCAAGCGCAACAAGGACGGCGTGCCCGCCAAGGTTGCCACGATCGAGTACGATCCGAACCGTTCCGCTCGCATCGCTCTGCTGCACTACGCTGACGGTGAGAAGCGCTACATCCTGGCCCCCAAGGGCCTCGAGGTCGGCCAGACCATCATGTCCGGTTCTGACGCCGACATCAAGCCGGGCAACGCTCTGCCCCTCGCCGACATCCCCGTCGGTACGCTCATCCACGCCGTCGAGTTCCAGCCGGGCAAGGGCGCCGCTATCGCCCGTTCCGCCGGTAACTCCTGCCAGCTGATGGGTAAGGAGGGCAAGTACGCTATCGTCCGTATGCCTTCCTCCGAGATGCGCCGCATCCTCGTTACCTGCCGCGCCACCGTCGGTGAGGTCGGCAACGCCGATCACTCCAACATCGTCATCGGCAAGGCCGGCCGTAAGCGTCACATGAACGTGCGCCCGACCGTCCGCGGTACCGTCATGAACCCTGTCGACCACCCGCACGGCGGTGGCGAGGGCAAGAACCACACCTCTGGTCGTCCCTCTGTTACCCCCTGGGGTAAGCCGACGAAGGGCCTTCGTACGCGCAAGAAGAAGAAGGTCTCGAACCAGCACATCATTCGTCGCCGTAAGAAGTAATTTCGGATACCGAGTTTTAGGAGAAAGCACTTATGAGCAGAAGTCTCAAAAAGGGCCCGTTCGTGGAGACTCGCCTTCTCTCGCGTATCACCGCGATGAACGAGGCTGGCAAGAAGGACGTCGTGAAGACCTGGTCCCGCGCGTCCACCATCTTCCCCGAGATGGTTGGTCACACCATCGCCGTCCACGACGGCCGCAAGCATGTGCCCGTGTATGTTACCGAGTCCATGGTTGGTCACAAGCTCGGCGAGTTCGCGCCGACTCGTACGTTCCGTGGCCACAAGGCCAAATAGGGGGTTAACCGTAAATGGCAACTAAGTCTATTGAAACTGAGGCCACCGAGGTTCGCGCCGTCGCTAAGTACGTGCGTGTTTCCCCCAGCAAGGCCCGCCTGGTGGTCGATCTGATCCGCCGCAAGCCTGTCGCTCAGGCCTTCGACATCCTCCACTTCTGCGACCGCGCCGTCGCCGTGGATGTCGAGAAGGTTCTCCGTTCCGCCGTTGCGAACGCCGAGAACAACAATGGTCTGCGTGCCGACAACCTGGTTGTCGCCGCTGCCTATGTTGACGAGGGTCCGACGCTTAAGCGCATCCGTCCCCGCGCCAAGGGTTCCGCTTCTCGCATTCTGAAGCGTACTTCCCACATCACCGTCGTCGTTGCTCCTCGAAAGGAGGCGTAAAGCTGTATGGGTCAGAAAGTCTACCCCACCGGCTTCCGTCTTGGCATCACCGAGAACTGGCGCTCCCGCTGGTTCGCAGAGAAGGATTACGCTAAGACCCTCGGTAACGATCTCGAGATCCGCAAGTACCTCGAGAAGCGTCTTTCCCGCGCAGCTGTCTCCCGCGTCGAGATCGAGCGCGCTGGCGACAAGGTGAAGGTCATTATCCTCACCGCTCGCCCCGGCGTTGTCATCGGTAAGAAGGGTGCCGAGATCGATACCCTCCGCACCGAGCTCGAGAAGGTCGCTGGCGTCTCCAAGGGCCAGCTCTCCGTCGACGTTGTCGAGATCAAGCGCCCCGAGCTCGACGCCAACCTCGTTGCTCAGTCCATCGCTGAGCAGCTCGAGGGCCGCGTTGCCTTCCGTCGCGCTATGCGCAAGGCTGTCCAGTCCGCCCGCAAGGCCGGCGCCAAGGGCATCCGTATCCAGTGCTCCGGTCGTCTCGGCGGTGCCGAGATGGGCCGTCGTGAGTGGTACCGTGAGGGTCGCGTGCCTCTGCACACCCTCCGCGCCAAGATCGACTACGGCACGGCTGTCGCCAGCACCACCATGGGTGCCTGCGGCGTGAAGGTCTGGATCTACCTGGGCGAGAAGCTCCCGGGCCAGCCTGTTCCCAACCCTGCACTCGAGGGCTCTTCCCGTCCTCGTCGTCGTAACTCCGAGAGGAGGGGTCAGTAGTGCTTGCCCCTAAGCGTATTCTTCACCGCAAGGTGCAGCGTGGCTCCATGAAGGGCCAGGCCAAGGGTAATACCGAGCTGCATTTCGGCGAGTTTGGTATCCAGGCTCTCGAGGCCCATTGGATCACCAACCGTCAGATCGAGGCCGCTCGTATTGCCATGACCCGCTACATGAAGCGTGGCGGTCGTGTCTACATCACGATCTTCCCCGATAAGCCCATCACCAAGAAGCCTGCCGAGACTCGCATGGGTTCTGGTAAGGGTAACCCCGAGGAGTGGGTGGCCGTCGTCAAGCCCGGCCGCATCATGTTCGAGGTCAAGGGTGTTCCCGAGGAGGTCGCTCGCGAGGCTCTGCGTCTTGCGCAGCACAAGCTCCCCATCAAGACCAAGATTGTTGCTGCCAAGAACGCTGAGCAGCGCATCGAGAAGGAGATGGCTGAGGAGGCCGCTCTCGAGGCCAAGTGGGCTGCTGAGGACGCCGCCGCCGCCAAGGAGGAGAACTAATGAAGCCCGCAGAGATTCGTGAGCTCTCGGACGCTCAGCTCGTTGAGAAGCTGAAGGAAATGCGCGCCGAGCTCTTTAACCTTCGTTTCCAGATGGCCACCAGCCAGCTGGACAACACCGCTCGCGTCAACACCGTGAAGAAGGACATCGCTCGCGTCCTCACGGAGCAGCGCGCCCGCGAGATCGCAGCGGAGAAGTCCGCTGTCGCCGAGTAGGACCTAAGGAGAGAACATGACTGATTCGCGTAACTCGCGTAAGGTCCGTACGGGTGTCGTTACCTCCGTCTCCGGTGCCAAGACCATCGTTGTCACCATCACCGAGCGCAAGCGTCACCCCAAGTACGGCAAGATGATGACCAGCTCCAAGAAGCTGCACGCTCACGACGAGGAGTGCACGGCTGGCGTGGGCGATACCGTCCGCGTTATGGAGACCCGTCCTATGTCCAAGATGAAGCGCTGGCGCCTCATCGAGGTCGTCGAGCGCGCTAAATAAGCAGTCGCTCTTACGACTTGTACGTTTCCGAAGATGTGCGTATGCCTGGCTTGCATACCACGGGCCGTATAAAGGCTGCGCACCTCTCTTCGGTTCTTAGTTCGGAGGAACATCTACCATGATTCAGATGCAAACCATGCTGAACGTCGCCGACAACTCCGGCGCTCGCAAGATTCGCTGCATCAAGGTGCTTGGCGGTTCCAAGCGTCGTTATGCAGGCATCGGCGATGTGTTCATCGGTGCTGTCCAGGAGGCTACCCCTGGCGCCAACGTCAAGAAGAAGGACGTTGTCCGTTGCGTCGTCGTTCGCACCGTTAAGGAGATCCGCCGCAAGGATGGCTCCTACATTCGCTTTGATGAGAACGCCTGCGTTGTCATCAACAACGATGGTTCGCCCGTCGGCACCCGTATCTTCGGGCCCGTCGCTCGCGAGCTTCGTGACAAGAAGTATATGAAGATCGTCTCGCTCGCTCCCGAGACCCTGTAGTTAGGGGAGATATATGTATATCAAGAAGGGCGATAAGGTCCAGGTTCTCTCTGGTAAGGATCGCGGCAAGCAGGGCGTTGTCCTGCGTGCTCTCCCCGCCGAGAACAAGGTCGTTGTCGAGGGCGTTTCGGTCGTCAAGAAGGCCGTCAAGCCCAACGCTGCCAACCAGCAGGGCGGCATCGTTTCGCAGGAGGCTCCCATCGACGCCTCCAACGTCAATCTCGTTTGCCCCGAGTGCGGTAAGGTTACCCGCGTCGGTCACGAGAAGGACGGCAAGAACAAGCTGCGCGTCTGCAAGAAGTGCGGCCACAAGTTCTAAGCTGCCCGCAACA
>CALLFD010000432.1 GCA_937997605.1 uncultured Collinsella sp.
TAAAGACGCGGTTCTTGACCTCGGTTGTACCGACCTTGATCGGGCTAAAGAGCATCGGGTAGGCGGAGGACTCCATACAGGGTTCCTTTCATTTGAGCCGCTCGGCGGCAGTTGCTGACGTACCTATCGTATCAGTATCCGCCGCACTCACTCGCACTCCCCACTTTCAATCCCGATCCTCACAAAAAAGTTGCGGTGGAATACGGAGTAGATAAGGCCTTTGACAGCCAAAACAGTCCATATTTCACCGCAACCGATGGATGAGATGGAGTTAGAGGCCCAGATAGGTAGTCATGCCTTCGATGGCGAGTTTGGCGCCCGCTACGGCATGGACCACGGTGAGCGGGCCGTTGACGACGTCGCCGGCGGCAAAGACGCCCGGCACGGTGGTCATGCCGTGCTCATCGACCGAAAGAAGGCCGCGATGGTCGGTCTCCAGACCGCCTGTCGTAAGCACCAGCTTGTCCTTAGGCACCTGCGAGGCCGCAATCACAACCGTGTCGGCGGGCACATGGTCAAGCTCTTCCTCGTAGCCCACCACGTTGTCGTCCTCGTCAAAGATAGCCGTCTCGAACACCGGACCGTTATCGTCGATGGCGCAGATCGCCTTGCCGCGCACGATCTCGGCACCGTCAAGCTCGGTCAGCTCCACCTCATCATCGATGGCAGAGATATGGCGCGATCGGGCATACACGGTAACCTTGCGAGCGCCCGAGCGCAGGGCTGTGCGGGCAACATCCATGGCCACGTTGCCGGCGCCGATAACCGCCACGTTCTGCCCAATTGCCACGCTCGTAGGATCGACCAGATAATCGATACCAAACAGCACGTTGCCGCGCGACTCGCCGGGAATACCCAGCTTTCGAGCTCGCCAAGTACCGGTACCAACAAAGACCGCATCATAGCCGTCACGCAGCAGGTCGTCGATGTGGAGCGCACCGCCGATGGTGGTCGACGGACGCACGCGCACGCCGAGCGAGCACATCACGTGGCGGTACTTTTGCACAAGCGAGCGCGGCAGACGGAACTCGGGGATACCGTACTCCAGCACACCGCCAATCTCGGGGCGCTGTTCAAATACCGTGACGGCACAGCCCAGCTGGGCCATCTTGATAGCCACGGTAATACCAGCGGGACCGGAACCGACCACGGCAACCTGTTTACCGCACGACGGTGCGGGCTTCCACTCCTTACGGTCCAAATACGCTGTCGAGATATAGTTCTCGATGCTCGAAAAATGCACGGGTGCGCCCTTACGGCCCTGAATGCAAGCACCCTCGCACTGGCCCGAATGATTGCACACCATGGAGCAGACCGCGCTCATGGGATTGTTCTGGAACAGTAGCTCGCCCGCCTCTTCTAGACGACGCCGTTTGAACAGGTCAATGACCTGCGGAATAGGCGTCTGAACCGGGCAGCCCTTAAGCTGACAGAATGCCCTTTTGCAACCTAGGCAACGATTCGCCTCTTCGACAATGTGGATAGCCATCGGTACCCCTCTTGAACCTCTACGATAATCTCTTTCGCCCAACCTGTTTCGTTACAGAATCACGTGCTCGCACATCACGCTGTGCCCCATGCGCAGCAGCTCGTCGCGCGAACGCTCGACCGTGGACGGTGTGCTGTTCTCGATAACGGTCATAATGCCCGGTCGCGCGGCCGCGGCCCAAGCGGCAATAGCCTCAAAATCAAAGTTTCCGCACGTACAGGCGCCGTGGCATACCAAACGAGAGCCCGAGCCATCACACCAGCCATCCCGGTCCTCGTTGTCTACGATCTCGTAGTCCTTTGCATGCAGCACGCGAATCTTGCTGCCGCACAGGTGCAACATACGCGACACCTGCTCGGAAGCCTCACCGACGATCGTGGGATGCAGCAGCGACACCGGATCGTAGATCACGCCGAGTGCGGTGCTCGAAACGCGCTCCAGAACCTCGCGGCAGCGCTCGGGCGTATTGACGATCTCGTTCCAGCCGGGCTCGATCAGAAGCTCGCCGCCCTCCTTTTCGGCCATCGAGCACACGTGTGCGAGTCCTTTGCAAAACATATCGAGCGCAGCGGCCGAAAAACGGTCATCGGCCATCTTGTTCTGCGCGTTAGGGCGCCCCGTCTCGGTCCCCACCGGACAGCCCCCAAGCCAGCGCGCGAACCTCAGGCACGCCTCGTACTCGGCATAGGTATCCACCAGCTGATTCTGATCGGGCGTTGCCAAGTTTTTATAGCAGCCGAGCACCGCCACCTGCAAGCCGTTGGTGTCGAGCACCTCGCGCAGATGGTCGGCAAGTTCGTGCGTAAGGCCGGAACGGTTAATGCCAAAGGACTTGTAGAGCACTTTGCTCGGCAGCTGAATGCACGAGAAACCCAGTTTGCCCGCCATGCGAATGCGCTCCTCGACCGTGCCCTCGGGCAGGTCGTGCAGGCGCACACCGACGCTCAGTGCGCCTTCCGACTGCGCCATGCCTAGGCCTCCTTGCACGCATTGATGCCCGGCGTGTAGCCGCCAAACGGGTCATCGATGGAGCACACGCCCGAAGGGGCGAGCGGATCGCGCTTACCGGCCAGCTTGTCATGATGCATGGTCTCGATATAGGCAAGCACCAGCGGCGCCACGCCCTTCGCATCGTTTTTGACGATAGGCTCGCTCATGTAGTAACCAAACGTGCCCTCGCGGTGCGCGGTGTTTCCCAAGCCCGCGACCAGGCAGATGTTGTCGAGCGCCAGCTGGCCATCGTGCTCGGAAAGGCAGGTCTCGCAGATGCCGTCGAAGGCGCGACGGCCGTACTGGTAATAGCGCTCGCCCAGCACGCCCAGACGCACGCCCTTCATGATGGCGTTGGCAAAGATCGCGCTGCCCGACTCCTCCAGGTAGTTGGGGGCGATATTGGGCAGGTTGATGACCTGATGCCACATGCCGGTCTTCTCGTCCTGATACGGCAGCATGGCGTCGATCAGGTCGTGGAACATCTTGCGAATCTCGTCCTTCTCGGCCGACATCGAGGGCGGCATGAGCTCCCAGGTATCGATGAGCGCCATGGCAAACCAGCCCTCGGCGCGCAGCCAGAAGTTGGCCGAAAGACCGGTGACCGGGTCGCACCAGAACTGCTTGCGGCTCGCGTCGTAAGCGTGATAGTACAGACCGTTGAGGGGGTTGCGCATCAGGTCATGCACGACCTGGAACATATGGAAGCTGTCCGAACAGGCACGACGGTTGTGGAAGCTCAGCTCGTATTGCATGTAGAACGGCTGAGCCATGTACATGCCGTCGAGCCAGATCTGGTTGGGATAGACGGCCTTGTGCCAAAACACGCCCTCTTTGGTACGCGGCTGGGTCTCGAGCTGGCGATAGATCGTGTCCATGGCCGCGCGATACTTGGGCTTGCCCACCAGGTCATAGAGCTTGTAGAGGGTCTTGCCCGCATTGACGTTATCGAGGTTGTACTCCTGGGGATCGTAATGCTTGATGGTGCCATCATCCTGGACAAAAAAGTCGATATAGTCATCGGCAAAGGTCAGGTAGCGCTGCTCACCTGTAATCTCGTACAGCTCGATGAGCGCCTTGATCATGCAGCCGTCGATATAGTTCCAGGTATTCTCCTTGCCGGCGCGAAGCTTTTCGATGTTCCAGGCCGGCGCCTGAGGCGTAGAGGTCTCGATCAACTGCTCGATATAACGGTCCAGGATTTGATTGCAGCCCATTGCTGCCCCCTCTGATATAAACGATAAGTGAACGTTAACCCTAGTGTAACGCGAAGGGGATTATAGGGTGAACGTTAACCCTATAATCCCCGTGAACGGCAGACTTTTAACGGCAAACGGCGGTGAGGCCCGCGGCGATGCGATGCGCCAGGCGCTCATAGCCGGCAGGGCTGTAATGCAGACCGTCCGGCATGTAGAGCTCGCGGTGCTCCGGCAAAAACGGGCTGATGCCGCTTTGCGCATACAGGTCGATCACCGGCACCGAGTAGCGATCGCAAACCTCCAGCATCGCGCGCACATAGGCGTCTTGCGTCAGGCCCAGATGGTTGGCCTCGTTGCTTGCCGGAATATCCTTCTCGTGTTTGCCGCTCGTCTTGCACGGCGTCATAAACACCAGCTTTGCCTGAGGCGAGCGAGCCGTGATGGTGCGGATAAGGTAGTCGAGCGCGCCATAGAACTCGTGCACGTCGGTGCTGCCCGGCTCTCCCAGCGGCACGTTACGGCTAAAGTCGTTAACGCCGCCAAAGACGATGCAGATGTCTGCCGCGTGATCGATGCCGTCCAAACGCTCAACAAACGAATCGGTACGGTCGGCCTTGACGGCAATACGCGAGCCCTTAATACCAAAATTCTCGACCGTAGCGCCGCCCAGCAGCGCACCCAGGTGCGAGGTCCAGGAGATGTCGTTACCTCCCCCGCCGCATCCGTTATCGCCCCAGGTGGTCGAATCGCCAAAGCAGCAGATGGTCGATTCACTCAAGTTTTTCGTTTCCATATTCTTCTCCTCACCCGCACACCGGCGGTCATACAGGTACATACCGTTCATTCGCAACATGCCGAGGGGCTATGCATGGGCGCATTCCGTAACTTGCGAATCGAGCCATTCGATATCCTCGGCAAGATGCGCAACGCCAAGATGGTGTCCACCCGGACACACCTCGTGCCGCAGACCTCCTTTGCGGCCCAGCAACTCGTAAGCATCGCGCACGATTTTGAGTTGCTCGTCAACATTTTTGAGCCCGCGTACCCCATTCAAATGATCCTCTTCGCAACTTTGGACCAACAACGGCCGTGGCGCGACAAGCGATGCAATGTCGCCCATGTCGAGCAGACGCCAGAGTCCAGGGGTGTAATTGCAACTGCAGTTGCCGTTGAGATGCAGTAGCGAGTCATCGACACCGTACAGGTAGCCCGAGACAAACGCCTTGCGCACGCGCGGGTCGAGTGCGGCCAGATACAGCGTCATGTAACCGCCGCCCGAAAAACCAAAGCAGCCCAGGTCGTCCATGGCAATATCACCGCGTGTCTCCAAGTAATCAATCAAGCGCATGTTGTCCCAGGCGTTGAGGCCCGCGACCGTAAGACCTAGCGGCTCGGCCATACGTGCTTGATTCAGACACGTACCGCGCAGGTAGCTGTTCTCGTCGTCGCCCTGACCCTTCCAGTCACGACGGTATCCCCAACCACGCGCATCGGGGCAGACGGTCACGTAACCCATGCGCGCCAAACGCAGACCGTAGTCGTAATTGAACTTACGCACGGCATCGTCGACCGCCGGCACGCCCGCAACACCGGCTATGCTTGCAGCACCCGCCCCCTGGTGACCATGCGGGCAGATATAGCAGCGCTTGTGTCCCCGCTCGTCAAGCTTGGGGCGGGACGGCTCCAACAGGTAAAACGGCATCCACACATCGTGCTCAACCTGCAACACCGCATGAGTACGCACGATGCTGTTGGCAACCCGCACGCGATTGAGCTCACGAATCTCAATCGGGGCGCGGTCCATAAGCGAAAGACCCAAAATATCGTACAGACGAGTCCTGGTCGCAGCCTTCCATGCCTCAAAGTCTGTGGGAGTCTTGCCCGTAAATGCGGCCGAGCGCCCTTCGCGCTTCAGTCGGGCGCGCAGCGCAGGTTCGTCCTCGTAGTACGTCTCGATGTGCACGGTGCGACCATTGGCAGATAGCCCGGCCGTCTCTACCGCATCACCGTCGCCGCCCTCAGGATCCCAACCATCAGTGCCGGCAAGAACTCGGTCACGCGCATAGCGTTCGGAATCCTGGCCGGTCAGGCAATGCGCCCACGGCACCCAAGCGGCAGTATCACCCGCCGGGCCAAACAGGGTACCGCCGGCATACAGGGTGCCGTCATGTGCCGCTGGCTTATTCCAATCCCACCAGCCCTCGAGTGAAATATGGGGGCCCAGCCAGCATTCGAGCAAAACGGTCTGGGCCCACTCGCGCCATGGACGACCCAGATAGACCGATCCGGGGGCAATGTCCTCATCGGCTGTAAACGAACAGCCATGAAACACAAATCCGTACGGCTCGCCCTGAGGCGTGGAGGCTGCCGTTACATACCCGTTGACATCCATATCGCGGTTGAGCGAGCGAATCTCACACCCCTCAAAGTAGGCACGCGCGCCGCCAAAGATAAAGTCAACATCGCCCTCGATCCGGCAACGTCGAAAATACTGGCGCCCCACCCGGCGCGGGGCGAACTGCTTGGGGCCCATAAAGCCGCCCGGCTTGGCCTCGCGCGGCGGCAGCGGCCCCAAAAAGAGCGTGTCCTGATGGCCCAGGATGCGGCAGGTATCGACCACCAGGCGGTCGCCGTCGGCATACAGGGCAATCGCCTGACCGACCTCGCGACCGTCACCGGCGTCGTTTTCGATTGTTAGGCCCGCAAGCGTCACGTCGTCGGCATCGACCAGCACCGTGTACGTACGGAAGGTGCCGAGTCTTCCATCCTGGCCGCTACCATCTTCCGAAGGCATCTTGGCACCCAGGCCGCCCACGATACGCACGCTGTCGGCCGTCTCGCCCTCGAGCGTCACATGCGGACGACGAATTTCGACCTGTTCGCGGTACTCGCCCGGCGCCACCAGCACGCGCACCGGCACGGTCGCATCGGGCACACACCGCTCCGCCGCCTCAAGCGCCGCCGAAATGCTGCGATACGCGCCTTCGCGTTCGAGCGATACCTCAAAGAGCTGTTCTTTACCACTCATCTATCATTACGCTTTCTGTCAAAGAACACCCACCATGCAATACCGGCACCTATAGATTGCGTGCGACAGCCGGGCAGACCCGACCGTCGCACGCCTCAACATGCCGTATTCACTTGTGCAGGAGCACTACCCTACGCGCGGATAACCTTGTCGACGTTTTGCAGCTGCAGCTCCTCGCCGTCCTGGCCCTCGATCACCACATTTTGCAGGTCGAGCACCTTGACGTTTTGCGCAATGATGCCCTGGCGCACCATGGGCTCAACGCCACAGGCCATGGCCGGAACAAAGGGCTCGGTATCCGGCGCGAAGGTCACGTGGACATCCTGGAACGTCAGACGCGTTACTTTGCTCTCGGGCAGACCCGTGATATAGGCCGCGGCAGCATGGCAGTTGGTGGCCTCGATATCGCAAAACGTCGTGGCACCAAAACCGGGCGTGCGGTCGTCGACAGGCAGCGCCTCGCGAGACTGCACGTAATCGGTCTTGCCGTCCTTGTCACAGAAGTAGAAGGAGTTGACCACGAAGGGCGTGAGTACCTCGTCCATGCGAATGTGCTCAAAGGTAATGCCCTCGTTGACGGCATCCTTGCCGCGCCCGCGGCGGGTCTTGACGCGCAGGCCGCGGTCGGTGCGCTCAAAGAGGCACTTGCTCACGGTAAGGTCCTTGATGCCGCCGGCAGCCTCTGAACCCAGGACCACGGCGCCGTGACCATCGTGCATGTAGCAGTGAGAGATCAGCACGTCGTGCGTAGCGGGACGAAGCTCGGGCTCAATGCCCAGCTTGCCGCTCTTGATGGCGATGCAGTCGTCGCCCACCGAGAACTGACAGCCAAGGATGCGGACAAAGCCGCAGCTCTCGGGATCGAAACCGTCGGTGTTGTGGGAGTTCTTGGGACCCTCGATCGACAGGCAAAGCGCGTCGACATGCTCGCACAGGACGGGATGGATATTCCACGCCGGGCTGTTGCGCACGGTAAAGCCGGCAAGGCTCACGTTTTGGCACTCGGACAGGAAGATCATGCGCGGACGGGCGACCTCGCGGCCCTCCTCGGGACGGAAGATGTTCTTAAAGTCCTTGTTCCACCAGTTGTCCTCAGCAAAATCGGTCTGACCGTCAATCGCGCCGCGACCATAGATGCACACGTCGTGCACGCCCAGACCCGTAAAGGTAGAACAGTAGGTCGAGAAACTCTCGCCCTCCCAGCGGCCCAGGGGCAGCATATCGGTGCCGGCATACCCGGCACCCTCGTTGCCCGTGACCGTTCCCGGAATGTAGGCAAGCGCGGCACGATCGTGGCGGGCCAGCAGCACCGCTCCCTCGGCGAGCTCGATGTTGATATTGCTCTTAAGGAAGAGGGACTTGATGCGATAACTACCGGCGGGGATCAGCACGCGGCCGCCCTTGGGGCAGGCCATGATGGCAGCCTGGATGTTGGTGGTGTCGTCGTGCTCGGCATCACCCTTGGCGCCACAGTCGCGAACGTTGATGGTAAAGGGCTCGGCCGGCGTGGTGACACCTACGCTCAGCTCACGCTCGCCACAAACAAAACGAACCAGGTTGCGCTTGCCGGGGGTCAGGCCGTCGACATAGGTCTCGACCGTATTCGTGGTACCAGCGGGCTCGTCGTTGACAAAGATCTCCCACGTATCGGCACAGGTAAAGTAGCCGCCGTCGTCAAGCTCGATCACGGCCGCGCGGGCGTTGCGCCAGATAACGTTCGTCTCCATGGATTTCTCCCTCAAAAAGATGCTCTAAAGGCAAATTGTACGCTGTTAAAAAAGGGCCGTGCCTGCCGGCGGAATTCCGGTGGCACGGCCCTGTGATTTGGACGATATGTCGGCCTTACTCGGCGGGGGTTACGCTACCGTCCTGGAAGCCAACGTTGTTGTGGGCAAAGCAGTCCTCGTACTTAAAGCCGGAGAGCTCCTCGCAAAGCGCCTTGACCTCGGGCTTGACGTCGGCCATCTTGCCACCCTCCTTGACGCGGTGAATCTCGTCGCAAAGGATGTCGCACTGCTCCTTGTCGATCTTGATGCCGCGGGCAAGGACGGCCGCAAGCAGGAAGAAGCCGGCGCAGCCGATGATCATGTAGCCGCAGATATACAGAGGCACGGTAGCGGGCTGGGTCACGGCGTCGCTATTGCCGGCGGTCTGAATGAAGCCGGAGGCAGCAAGGACGATAGCCCACACGTTGACGGCGATAGCCTGGGCGATCTGCTGGCAGAGCTGCTGCGCGGAGCTGTAGATGCCCTCGCGACGACGCAGGGTGATGAGTTCATCGACATCGGGGATGTAGTTGAGCAGAACATCGGGCAGGTACTGGAAGCCGACGTAGAAGAACTTCCAGATGGCGAAGATGATGGGGTAGGCGATCATGGCGATGGCGACCGTGGAGGTGCCGTTGATCTGACCAAAGGCGAAGTAGTTGTAGGCGATGATGCACGCAGCGCAACCGACATTTGCGAGGTACCAAGACTTGTGGAAGCCCTTCTTGGCCATGAGGGCGACCCAGATGGCGGTGCAGACGATAGCGACGACCTTGCCAGGCATCTCCATCACGGACTCGTAGGACTTAGGAATCTGCAGGCAGTAGACGATGAAGAAGGACAGGCAGGCAGACCAGCAGGCAGCAGCAAGCTTCGTGGAGACCTGTGCATACAGGACCTTGCGGAAGGACTTGTTGCGGAAGGTGGAGATAACGTCGATGAAGAACTTCTTGATGCCCTCGCCGACGCTCTCGATCTTCTCCTGAGCGACCTCCTCGGGGGTGTGCTCCCACGTGGACAGGTACACGCAGAGCAGCGAGATTGCCATGACCGAAGCGTTGATCGTAGCGATGATGAAGTAGCTAAACGGGTTGGTCTCGCCGAAGGTGCCAAAGCCAAAGCCGACGAGTGCTGCCATCAGGAAGCCGGCGGCGTTACCAAAGAGATGCTTGTAGCCGGTAAGGTACGTACGCTCCTTAAAGTCGTCGGTCATCTCGATGGTAAGCGGCGACAGGTTGGCGGTGCAGAACGTATACGCGACGTTGTAGATCAGGTACAGCACAAAGTAGTACGGGAAACCAAACGGCGTAGCCACAAAGATGAGCGGCTCGGCGACCATCATCGGGATTGCCAGCAAGATCCAGAAACGGCGGCGGCCAAAGATACGGCCGATCTTGGTAGCGTAGAAGTTATCGGCCACAAAGCCCATGAGCGGGCACAGAATGGCGTTGAGATAGATGGCGAACGAGCTGATCAGCGCAGCCTCGCCTGCGGACAGACCGCACTCCGTGGACAGGAACAGCACCATGTAGCTGTGCGTAAAGGTCAGGGCACCAGAGTTGAGCATGCCGCCCATACCAAAGCCCAAGCGCGTCCAGAATGTGATCTTGCGCTTTTTACCGATCTTGTTAGTCATCGAGCTCCCTCTCTTTTCTCGATTGTCTTGGAACAAGACATTGGAGTCCATACCGACGTCTGTCTGCATGCCGTTCAGGGTGAACGTTTAGCTAGATTATGCGCGATTGCTTATAATAGGTGAACGTTCACTTGTATATTATCCTTGAACGGTCGTTTTTTGCCGTTGAACGGACCTGAAAATGAAAAGATCCCTGCATTTTTGATTATTAAGTCGATTCAGCACCACGCAACCATTAGGTGAACGTTCATTGTTCTCTGGAGATGAGGGAGGTGCCGGGCGCTCTTCCCCAAAAAAGCCGTGCACGACAACGCAACGAGAAACGAAAAACGACCCCGCCGAGAATGTCCTCAGCGGGGTCGTCCGGTCTTTGCAACAGCTTGCCCGATCACGCGCTCAACGTGTCATCGCTACAGGCAGACGCCGTCCTTCCAGATGCTGATCTCGTGACAGCCACGGCGCTCGGCACTCGTGAGTTTACCGCTCGCCGTCTCCAGCACCAGCTGGTATAGATCGTGAGCAGCCTCGTCGAGCGTGCGCTCACCCGTGGCAATCACGCCGGCGTTAAAGTCCATCCAGTTGGCCTTGTGGTCGCACAGACGCTGATTGGTGAACACCTTGAGCGTAGGCGCCGGCGCGCCAAACGGTGTGCCGCGGCCGGTCGAGAACAGAATCACGTGGCAGCCGGCAGCCGTCAACGCCGTGGTGGATACCATGTCGTTGCCCGGACCGCACAGCATGTTCAGGCCGTGTTTATTTGCCTGGCCGGCATACGGCAGCACGTCGACGATGGGGGCAGACCCGCCTTTTTGCACGCAGCCGCAGCTCTTGTCCTCGAGCGTGGTAATACCGCCGTCCTTGTTGCCGGGGCTCGGGTTCTCGTAGACGACCTCGCCGTGGCTAATAAAGTAGTCCTTAAAGCCATTGAGCATGTCGGAGGCGACGTTAAAGACCTGCTCGTTCTCGCAACGGTCGAGCAGGATGCTCTCCGCGCCAAACATCTCGGGCACCTCGGTAAGCACCGACGTGCCGCCGCGAGCGACGACCATATCGCTCACGCGACCGATCGTGGGGTTGGCGGTAATGCCCGAAAGACCGTCGGAGCCGCCGCACTTAAGACCAATAACCAGCTCGGAGGCCAAAATGGGCTCTCGCTTGGCTTGCTTGGCCAGGTCAGCCAGCTCGGCCAGAATCTTGTGGCCCTCGATTTGCTCGTCGGCTACATCCTGGCAGGTGAGAAAGCGAACGCGCTCGTGATCGAAGTCACCGAGCTCGTCGAGCACCTGCTGGTGCGTGCAGTTCTCGCAACCGAGCGACAGGAATAGCACGCCGGCCGCATTAGGATGACGCGAGAGCGCCACCAGCAGACGACGCGTCTGGGCATGGTCGGCGCCGGTCTGCGAGCAGCCAAAGGGATGCGGGAAGTAGTAAACACCCTCCAGCGAGCCATCGACCAGATCCTGGGCCTGCTCACACATGGCACGAGCGACTTCGTTGACACAGCCGACCGTGGGGATGATCCACAGCTCATTACGCGTCGCGGCACGACCGTCGGCGCGGCGGAACCCCATAAAGGTCTCGGGCTCAACCGGATCCACGACCGGATGTGTGGGGTTGTAGGTGTACTCGACCTCGCCCGAAAGGTTGGTCTTGACATTATGTGTATGAAGCCACTGACCGGGCTGGACATCGCCCGTCACATGGCCGATAGGAAGGCCGTACTTGATGACGTCCTCCCCCGCGGCAATCGAGCGCACGGCCATCTTATGACCCTGCGGAATATCCTCCGCGGCCACGACCTCGCCCACCCCGGGAACCGCGACGGCGGTGCCCTTGGCAAGCGGCGACAGCGCGACGATCACGTTGTCGGCCGGATTGATCTGGATAGTGTTCATTGCAAATGGTCCTAACCCTACAGGTTGAGCAGAAGTCGAGACGCGGGCACGCCGTCCCGCGCCCGCGTCTGCGCCGGAAATTTACGCCTGAGCGTTGGCGAAGGCCTGCTTGGCGCCCTCGGCACGCACGACGGCGAGCGCGCTGACGACAAACTCCTCAAGACCGGCGATCTGCGTAAGGTCCTCGCCCCACATCTGCTCGTTGGTGAGCACATCGTGCACCAGCTGGGCATCGTCGGCGCCGGCATGGGCGGCGTAGAAGTCGAGCACGAAGGCGTCGTCCTGAGCGGTGTACTCGGTGCCGTCGGAGCGACGCAGGTGCAGGCCGTCGCCCTCGCGGGACACGAGCTCCTGTGTGTAGAAGGAGATGAGCGTAGCGAGGCTCGTCGCCAGGCACTTGGGCAGGTTGCCGGTCTCGGCAACGTAGTCCTTGAGCGTGGGCAGGTCGCGAGCGCGCCACTTAGCCGTGGAGTTGAGGCAGATGGAGAGCAGCGCATGATCAATAAACGGGTTGTCGAAGCGGTTTTCGACGGCGGCGGCAAAGGCCTTGCAGTCCTCGACATCCAAGTCGGCGGCAAGCGTCGGAATGACCTCGTCGTAGAGCATGGTGTTCATGAAGCCGCGAATGGTCTCGTCATGCATGCAGTCGCGCACGATATCAAAGCCGGCAACCCAGGAACCCGGAACGAAGGCGGTGTGGGCACCGTTGAGGATGCGGACCTTGCGCTTTTTGTACGGGGTGACGTCGGGAGTCACAAAGACACCCGGAAGACCAGCCTTCACAAAGGGAAGCTTCTCGGCAAGCGACTCGTCGCCCTGGATGCCCCACATCTGGAAGGGCTCGCGCACGGCCAGGAAGGGATCCTCGTAGCCCAGACGCTCAGCCACCGCGGCGGCCTCGGATGCGTCGCGGATACGGCCCGGTACGATGGTGTCGACGAGCGTGGTGCAGACGGTGCAGTCGTTGGCCATCCACTGCGCAAACTCGTCCTCCCAGCCCCAGTCGCTCACATACTGGTTCATGATGCGCAGCAGCTCCTCGCCGTTGTGATCGATGAGCTCGCAGGCGAGCACGATGACGCCCGGCTTGCCGGCGGCCCAGCGGGTGTGGAGCACCTGGGCAAGCTTGGCAGGGAAGCTCGCGGGCGGCATGTCGTCGGCCTTGCAGGACGGGTCGTAGGCGATACCGGCCTCGGTGGTGTTGGAGACGATAATCTCCAAATCGTCGGAGACGGCGACCTCCATCATGGCGCGGTAGTCGTCCTCACGATACGGGTTAAGGCAGCGGCTGCAGGCGCTGATCACGCGGGACTCGTCAACCGTGTTGCCGTTCTCCTTGCCGCGCACCAGCACGGTGTACAGGTCGTCCTGGGCATTGATACCGTCGGCAAAGCCAAAGGCACCGCTGATGGGCTGCACCATGACGACCTTGCCGTTCCAGCCGGTGGCCTCGTTGCCCATGTCAAAGAAGCGGTCGACGAAGGCGCGCAGGAAATTGCCCTCGCCAAACTGCAGAACCTTCTCGGGAGCATCCTTGGGCAGCAAATAGCCCTTGTAGCCGATCTTCTCGAGCGCATCGTAGCTGATGTTCTCCATCTATGTGTCTCCTTAGATGTCTGTTAGCGTGCAAGCAAAACGGGGCTCCGCGTGTGGCAACGGCGCCCAGGGTTCGATGTGATTCGATGCGGGCTTAGGCCTCGACGGTGTCCAGGTCAAAGCCAAAGTAGCGGACCGCATTGTTGTAGCTGATGTCGCGCACGATACTGCCCAGCAGCTCCATGTCGGCCGGGTACTTGCCCTGCTCGACCCACTCGCCGATCACGCTGCACAGCACGCGACGGAAGTACTCGTGGCGCGGATAGGACAGGAAAGAGCGGGAGTCGGTAAGCATGCCCACAAAGTTGCCCAGCACGCCCTCGTTAGCCAGAGCCGTGAGTTGCTCGCGCATGCCGACCTCGTTGTCGTTGAACCACCAGGCGGAGCCGTTCTGGATCTTACCGGCGGTCGGAGCCTCCTGGAAGCAGCCCATGACGGTATCGATCATGGTGTTATCGATGGGGTTCAGGCTGTACAGGATGGTCTTGGGCAGGCCGCAGGTCTCCTGGATGGAGTTGAGGAAATCGGCGAGCTGGTCGGACGGCGTGTAGTTGGAGATGCAGTCGTAGCCGGTGTCGGGACCGAGCTTGGCAAACATGGCGCGGTTGTTGTCGCGCTTGCAGCCAAAGTGCAGCTGCATGGCCCAGCCCAGACGGACATACTCACCGGCAACGAACTGCATAAAGGCAGTCTTGTACTTGAGGACTTCTTCCTCGGTGAGCGGCTCAGCAGTCAGGCCCTTGGCAAAGATGGCCTCGATCTCGTCGGCAGTAGCCGGTACGTACATAACGTAGTCGAGTGCATGGTCGGATGCGCGGCAGCCCAGCTCGTGAGCAACGTCGTAGCGCTTGGAGATGGCCGCCTTCATGCCCTCGAAGTCGCTGACCTCAACGCCGGCAACCTCGGAGAGGTGCCTGCAGTAGTCGGCAAACTCCTGGCCACGCTCGATGCGCAGGGCGGCGTCGGGGCGCATGGCGGGAACGACCTGAACGTCAAAGCTGTCGTCGGCTGCAATCTTCTTGTGCCACTCAAAGCTGTCGGCGGGGTCGTCAGTAGTGCAGATCATGCGAACGTTGGACTGCTTGATCAGGTTGCGGCAGGTGAAACTGGCCTCGGCGAGTTTGGCGTTGGCAAGGTCCCAGACCTCCTGGGCAGTCTTGCCGTTGAGGACGCCCTCGTAGCCAAAGTAGCGCTTAAGCTCCAGGTGGCTCCACTCAAAGACGGGGTTGCCAACGCAGCGACCCAGGGTCTCGGCCCACTTTTGGAACTTCTCGCGAGCAGGGGCGTCGCCAGTGATAAAACGCTCGTCGACGCCGTTGGCACGCATCAGGCGCCACTTGTAGTGGTCGCCGCCCAGCCAAACCTCGGTGATGTTCTCGAAACGCTTGTCCTCCCAAATCTCCTTGGGAGAAATGTGGCAGTGATAGTCGACGATGGGCATGCCCTCGGCAAAGTTGTGGAACAACTCCTCACCGGTCTTGGTGCTCAGCAGGAAATCCTGATCGTCCATAAAGTTTTTCATCAAACAGCCCCTTTGCTGGCAAGGCGGGCGCACGACGCGCTCGTTATCCTTTAGGTGAACGTTCACTATACTAATCCATTGCACCTCAAAAGGTGAACGTTCACCTAACCACCACGGGGTGAACGGTAGATTTTGCCCGTTCAACGGTTGCTGGAGATGTGACTTGCATGTATTGCGGACTGGTTGGCGGCCCCGAACACCGAACTTGAGCGCTTTTGCTCAGGTGGGTCATGTCCCGACGTACATTTTTGGGAGTATTCAGCATTGGAGCGCGCCGTGCGCCATCCTCAGCGTCCTATTTGGAACGCAGATAGCGCCCGATCGGCATAAAAAGTGCCCCTGATGGCAAATTACGCCATCGGGGGCACTTAAAACAGTCGTTCTGCACCTCATTCAGGGCATGCCAATGCTGAATACTCCCAAAAATGCACGTCGCAAGAGGGGGTACCTGCTCAATCGGCTAAATACCCGCAAGTTCGCAGTAGCGGTCGACATTGCTGGCAAATACCATCTCGACGGCGCCCTTCTGGACGGGCACCGTCGGGGTCCTTCCCCACAGCAGATAATCGCCCAGCG
>CALLFD010000433.1 GCA_937997605.1 uncultured Collinsella sp.
CCTTAGGCGTTACAGGTTGAGACGTTAAGTTGTGGCTCGATGTAATGTCTCGATCTGTAACAGTTACTCGACAAAAACGGGTCTAGTTGTTACAGATTGAGACATTAGACCGGCTACGGTCCGCCGACCTGGCTATCACCTCGACCAATACCAGAATGTCATACATTTCAATCTCCACTGGACACCACCAGGGGGTATGGGTGTATAGTATCGGATGGTTAACATTTCCGACACTACGCCACAGAAAGGAGAAGCCATGGCTCAAGATAAGTTCGATGTGGGCGGCATGACGTGCGCCGCCTGCCAGGCGCACGTGGACCGTGCCGTGAGCAAGCTCGACGGCGTCCAAAGCGTCGCGGTCAACCTGCTCGCCGGCTCCATGCTGGTCGACTACGACCCCGCGCAGGTCTCCCCCGACGACATCTGTACCGCCGTCGATCGCGCGGGTTATTCGGCCTCGCCCGTTAGCACGGGCACCGATGCCGCCAACTCAAACGGCAACGCGCAAGCCAGGTCCGGCGCCGCCCATATGGAGTCGCCGACCAAAAAGTTGGAGGCCGCCGCCTCTGCCATGCGCACCCGCCTCATCATCTCGATCATCTTCCTCATCCCACTGTTCTACATAGGCATGGGGCACATGCTCGGTTGGCCACTGCCCGGCGTCTTCACCGACCACACCCACAGCATGACGCTCGCGCTCACCGAGCTCGTCCTGCTCATTCCCATCGTCTACGTCAACGACGCATACTTTATCAACGGGTTTAAATCGCTTACGCACGGCGCGCCTACCATGGACGCCCTTATTGCCGTGGGCGCCACCGCGTCCATCGCCTGGTCGCTCTACGCCATGTTCATCATGGCCGACCAGCTAGCCGCGGGTCAGGTCCACGAGGCCATGATGACGAGCATGGACAACCTGTATTTTGAGAGCGCCGGCACGATCTTGTCGCTCGTCACCGTAGGCAAATATCTCGAGACACGCAGCAAATCCAAGACTGGCGGCGCCATCGAGGCGCTCATTGACCTGGCGCCCAAGACCGCGACCGTCGTGGCCGTCGACGGTACCGAGACCACCGTCGATGTCGATGCCATTCTGCCCGGCCAGGTGCTGCGTGTGCGCCCCGGCGAGTCCATCC
>CALLFD010000434.1 GCA_937997605.1 uncultured Collinsella sp.
TGGAGCGGTCGGCGCCGGCGTAGGCGGACCCACCGAGCTGCACCGTGCGCGCACGGCGAGGCGACGGCTCACGCGAACCGGCGGAATAGTACCTGTTGTCGTAAATCTGATCCATGTGCGCCTTGTGCGGTTGAGGTTTGTTTGCGCTAAGTCCTTTAGTTATAGCACGAGCGCCCGCACCGCCTTCGCCAGCCTTTGCTCGACATAAAAAAGGCGCTGAGCCGTATGGCCCAGCGCCCAATGGTGCTCAACCGCGCCCGGCTGGAGCAAGGCGAATCCGAGTCTTCCCCGCCCCCGCGACCTCCGCGTGCCTAGCGAATGTTGTAAAACGCGGCCTTGCCGGCGTAGCGCGCGCTGCCCTCGAGCTCGTCCTCGATGCGGATGAGCTGGTTGTACTTGGCGATACGGTCGCTGCGGCACGGGGCGCCCGACTTGATCTGGCCGGCGTTGACGCCCACGACCAGGTCGGCGATCGTGGAGTCCTCGGTCTCGCCGGAGCGGTGGCTCACGATGCAAGCGTAACCGGCCTCCTTGGCGGTCTCGATGGCCTCGAGCGACTCGGTGAGCGTGCCGATCTGGTTGACCTTGACCAGGATCGCGTTGGCGGCACCCAGCTCGATGCCCTTCTTGAGGCGCTCGGTGTTGGTGACGAACAGGTCGTCGCCCACCAGCTGCACCTTGTTGCCAATGCGACGGGTGAGCTCGACCCAGCCGTCCCAGTCCTCCTCGGCCATGCCGTCCTCGATGGAGATGATGGGATAGGTGTCGACGAGCTTCTCCCAGTAATCAACCATCTGGGCGCTCGTGTACTCCACGCCCTCGCCCTTGAGCTCGTACATGCCGGTCTCGGCGTTGTAGAACTCGGTCGAGGCCGGGTCCATGGCGTACATGAAGTCGACGCCGGGCTTAAAGCCGGCCTTCTCCACGGCCTTGGTGATGTACTCGAACGGCTCGGCATTGGTCTTAAGGTTGGGGGCAAAGCCGCCCTCGTCGCCCACGCCGCCGCCCAGGCCGGCCTCGTGCAGCACGCCCTTGAGGGTGTGGTAGACCTCGGCGCACCA
>CALLFD010000435.1 GCA_937997605.1 uncultured Collinsella sp.
ACCTATGACGTTCTGATTCGTAGTCAGACCCTCTATCCAGCTGAGGTAACGCCGCAGCGCAAGACATATAAAACCACTTTAGCTTATTGGAGTCAAGCACAATCTCAAACTTTTTTGTGGAACGCAGTTTTGTCATGCTGCTCCGCATATACCGCTGTTCCCCGTACGATCGATTGGCTTTTCGATCACGTCAAACTTAGCATCAAGTTCCCTCAGGAGCGATCTCACCCGCTGGGCACAATCATAATCGGCAAACGAGATGCTCAGCATGCGCGCGACCTGGTTGGAAGTCCCAACTCCATAGAAGTGCTCCAGGGCCACAAGCCCCTCGTGCGTCACAAAGGTCTCGACCACATGCGGCGACTCCTCAAAGCACCATTGGGTCAACGGACCCTCACTCGTCTGTCGAACCACCAGGCCACCCATGCCAGACGGCTCACACGTTACAAGCAGGTACTCCCCGCCCTCGTCGCTCTCAAACAAAACCACCCGATCATCAAACAACTTCATCGCGTCCCCTTTCTCTCGCTCTTATTTAGCAAAAGCATAGCAGGTAGATGGCTGTATACAGAACAGTTGTTCGTGTGTTTTCTATTGAGCTGTCCGCACGGCATGGTATGGACCTACGCACAAAATAGGGCGCCCCCGAAGGAGCGCCCTTGCATATCCCCTATGCAGCCAAGTTACGCGACCGGCTCGATCTTCTCGAGACCGCCCATGTAAGGACGAAGAACCTCGGGGATCGTGATGGTGCCGTCGGCGTTCTGGTAGTTCTCCAGGATGGCGGCCATGGTGCGGCCAGCCGGCAGGCCGGAACCGTTGAGGGTGTGCAGATAGCGCGAGCCCTTGAAGTTCTCGGGGTCGCGATACTTGATGTTGGCGCGACGGGCCTGGAAGTCGCCGCAGTTAGAGCAGGAGCTGATCTCCTTGTAGGCGTTGTAGCTCGGCAGCCAGACCTCGATGTCGTAGGTCTGACGGGCAGAGAAGCCCAGGTCGCCGGTGCACAGGCTAATCACGCGATACGGAAGGCCCAGCTGCTGCAGCAGGTACTCGGCCTCGGCGGTCATGCTCTCGAGCTCCTCGTCGGACTCCTCCGGCTTGGCAAACTTGACCATCTCGACCTTGTCGAACTCGTGCTGGCGGATGATGCCGCGGGTGTCGCGACCAGCGGAGCCGGCCTCCTCGCGGAAGCAGGGGGTGAAGGCGGTGTAGCGACGCGGCAGGGTGTCGGCGTCGAGAACCTCGCCGGCGTGCAGGTTGGTAAGCACGACCTCGGCGGTAGGGATCAGGAAGTTATCGCCCGAGACGTGATAGGCGTCGTCCTCGAACTTGGGCAACTGACCCGTGCCAAACATGGTCTGACGCTTGACGACGATGGGCGGCCACCACTCCTTAAAGCCACGGCTGGTGTGCGTATCGAGGAAGAAGTTGATGAGGGCACGCTCCAGGCGGGCGCCAGCGCCACCGAGAACGGTGAAGCGGCTGCCGGAGAGCTTGTTGCCACGCTCGAAGTCGAGGATGTCGAGGTCGGTGCCCAGATCCCAGTGCGGCTTAAAGTCGAAGTCGAACTCGCGCGGGGTGC
>CALLFD010000436.1 GCA_937997605.1 uncultured Collinsella sp.
CGACCCACAAGCTTCGCCCGGTCCCCCGCCATCGTCGGCGGCTCGTACTCGGCACCCATGCGCGTGGCATCCGAGAGCGCCCGGCCCACGCACTCCCCCGGCACCTCGAGCTCAAAGCGATACCACGGCTCCAACAGCACCGCCACGCCGGCCTCACGCGCCTGCATGAGCCCCTGGCGAATCGCGCGGTACGTGGCCTGGCGAAAATCGCCGCCCTCGGTGTGTTTGGCATGCGCACGGCCGCCCGTGAGCGTAATGCGCACATCGGTGATGGGCGAGCCGGTCAGCACGCCCAGGTGATCGCGCTCCATGGCGTTGGTGAGTGCCAAACGCTGCCAGTTAAGATCGAGCTCGTCGGTCGAGGTCACGGTGCCAAACTGCACGCCCGAGCCCGCCGGCAACGGCTCCAGACGCAGATGCACCTCGGCATAGTGGCGCAGTGGCTCAAAGTGGCCCACGCCCTCGACCGGCTGCGAAATAGTCTCCTTATAGAGAATGCCGCCGGGCTCAAACTCGACCGCAAGGCCAAAACGATCGGCCAGCACGCGCTGCACGACCTCGAGTTGCACGGCGCCCATCAACTGCAAATGAATCTGCTCAAGATGCGTATTCCAGCTTACGCCGAGCATGGGATCTTCGTCCGCCAGCTCAGTCAGCGCTTTGAACACCGCGTGGACATCGTGTTCGCCCGGAAGCACCGTATAGGTGAGGACCGGCGCAATGACAGGCGCATCGCCCGCGGGCTCCGCGCCCAGGGCGTCCCCCGGGCGAACGTGCGCAAGACCCGTCACGGCGCAAATACCGCCAGCAGCAACTTCTTGGGCAAGCTCATACTTCTCGCCGTTATAGATGCGTACCTGATCGACCTTCTGCTCCCATGCCTCGGCACCGGAACGTCCGGCAATCATCTGCTTGGCATGCAGCGTGCCGCCGGTCACCTTAACCCATGCCAAGCGCTCGCCGCGATCCCCGCGGCTGACACGATAGACGCGCGCGGCAAACTCCGGGAGCCACGCCTGTTCGCGCATCAGCGCGCATATACCATCCAACAGCTCGTCCACACCTTGGTCCTTGAGCGCCGAGCCGGCAAAGCAGGGAAAGAGCTTGCGCTCAGCAACCATGCGCGACAGCGTCGCGGAGGAAAGCTCACCCGCCTCAAGAAACTCCTCGAGCGCCGCCTCATCCAACGCAGCAGCGTCCTCTTGAACGGCGCCGCCCGCCAGCAGTTCGCTGGCATCCAGGCAGCCTTCGGAAAGACGCTGCCCAAGCTGTGCCAGCAAAACATCGCGGCCGGGATTCTCCAAATCGATTTTGTTGATATAGATGCACGTCGGGATGTCATAGCGCGCAAGCAGGCGCCACAGGGTTTCGGTGTGCCCCTGCACGCCGTCGTTGGCGCCCACAACCAAAATCGCGTAGTCGAGCGCGCGCAATGTGCGCTCCGCCTCGGCAGAAAAATCGACATGCCCCGGCGCGTCCACGAGCATGACATGGGTATCGCCATGGTCGAGCACGGCCTGCGACGAGAAAATCGTGATGCCACGCTCGCGCTCGATCGCGTTCGTATCCAGATGCGAATCGCCATCGTCCACGCGGCCGCGCTTGCGAATGCGACCCGCGTTGAACAGCATGGCCTCGGCCAACGTGGTCTTGCCGGCATCGACATGCGCCAAGATTCCAACGACCGCTTGCTTCGACATGGCCCTCCTCTTATTACAAGCCCATCGCACGCGGCGACGGGCATCCTCGTTCCACACTGGATGATACAATTTACGTGCCGGCGGGCGAAGCGGGCCCTATCCCCCGACCGAGCTCATCGCCCCGCGTTGCCGCGCGGCGATTTTCGTAGGTTCGCGCCTTGCGAAAGCCGGCACCTCCCCTTTTTGTCTGCCCGGGCTCATCTGGGGCGATAGCAACGCGAGCCCCACAACAACGCGTTTTACCAAAAATGGCCCCCTCGGGGCCATTTTCATTTCGGTGAAACGCTGGTATGTGACTCGGCCTTTATGCCTCGCGCAGCCAATCAAACGCGACGCGCGGCGTACCGTCCGACACATATACGATACCGGCGCGCTTAAACCCGGCCTTGGCGATGGCACCCTGCATAGGCAGGTTGTCTTGGTGCGTGTCGATACGCAGATGGTCGATACGTTCCTTGGCAAAGGCAAACATCGCGGCCGCAACGCCATGCGTGGTGCCGTCGGATGCCACGCGGTGCAGCACAGCATACGGGGCGTCGCCGTGCCACTGGCCGCCCTCGATCGCATCGTAGGAGCTGTCCGGCCCCGGCAGAAAGGCAAACGTCGCTACCACGCGGCCGTCGACTTCGCACACATAGCTGCCACCGGCAGCGATATCGGCAGCCAGCTGCTCGGCAGAAGGCGTGCCCTCGGGCCACTGCGTGGCGTTGCCATGTGCGCGCATAAAGGTGCGGGCTGCGTCATAGATAGCCATGACGGCGGGAATGTCGGTATCGAGGGTTTTTCTGATCATCACGCGGCGACCTCACGTTTATTGGTATCACTTTGATTGGGCAATGATACCAGCGTTTGGAGAGAGGCGCTAAGCAGATGGGAAGCAAAAAGCGAGCCGCCTGGTCAAAGGCCAAAAGCGAGTTTTTGGGCGCTGC
>CALLFD010000437.1 GCA_937997605.1 uncultured Collinsella sp.
ACCGTTGACCTGCATGCTGGCGAGACGACGACGATCACGTATACGCTGACCACGTCGGCCGAGGCGGGGGACAAGCCGCTTACGCTGCGTCAGACTCCTACATGCCAGGCGGCTCGCGACAGCGCGTCGGCGTAGGGTTTTTCTGGTAGCGCAGATAATCGAGTACCATTTTGGGGCGGACAGGCAATCTGTTCGCCCCTATTTTGTAAGGAGAGCGCATGAAGTACTTTGGCACCGACGGCTTTCGCGGTGAGGCCAACGTTGGGCTGACGGTAGAGCACGCTTATAAGATTGGCCGTTTTGTGGGCTGGTATTACGGTGCCAACCGCGAGCGCAAGGCACGCGTGATCGTGGGCAAGGACACGCGTCGTTCGAGCTACATGTTCGAGGCGGCGCTGGTGAGCGGCCTGGTCGCGAGCGGTGCGGACGCCTATATGCTGCACGTGATCCCCACGCCGGGCGTAGCGCATCAGACCGTGGAAGGCTGCTTCGATTGCGGCATCATGATCAGCGCGAGCCACAACCCGTTTTGCGATAACGGCATTAAGCTCGTCAACAGCGACGGCTTTAAGATGGACGAGGACGTACTGGAGCTCATCGAGGACTATATCGATGGCAAGAGCGAGGTGCCGCTGGCCACGGGTAACCACATCGGCGCCACGGTGGACTACATGCAGGGTCGCAACCGCTACATTGCTTCGCTCATTGCAAGTGCGAACTTTTCGCTGCAGGGCGTCAAGATCGGTATCGACTGCGCCAACGGCTCGGCTTCCTCGGTGGCCAAGCCGGTGTTTGACGCGCTCGGTGCCGACGTGCGCGTGATCAACGCCGCGCCCGACGGCTTTAACATCAATGTCGACTGCGGCTCCACGCATATGGAGCGCCTGCAGCGCCACGTGGTGGAGCAGGGTCTGGACGTGGGCTTTGCCTACGACGGCGATGCCGACCGCTGCCTGGCCGTGGACGAGCGCGGCCGCGTGGTCGACGGCGACCAGATCCTGTACGTGTGCGGCGTGTACCTGAACAAGCACGGGCGTCTCTCGGGCGGTACCGTGGTGCCGACGATCGCCAGCAACTTTGGTCTGCTCAAGTCGCTGGAGCTTGCCGGACTGAGCGCCGTGACCAGCGGCGTGGGCGACCGTCACGTGTATGCCAAGATGCGCGAGGGCGGCTACAGCCTGGGCGGCGAGCAGACGGGCCATACGATCTTTGGCGATATCGAGCGCACGGGCGACGGCATTATGACCTCGCTGCGTGTGATGGAAGTGATTCGTGCCGAGCGCGAGACGCTCTCGCAGCTCACGGCTCCGTGCAAACTGCTGCCGCAGGCGCAGGTGGCCGTGCACGTGGCGGACAAGGACGCCGCGCTCGAGAACATGGG
>CALLFD010000438.1 GCA_937997605.1 uncultured Collinsella sp.
TTGGCGGTGTAGGTCTTCATAAAGTCGAGGTAGGCCGGCAGGTCGAAGTAGAGGTTGTCGACCGGGCGCAGCTCGGGCACCTCGCCGGTGAGCTGGCTCTTGGGTGCGATGAGCTCCTCGGGCTCAAACTGGTGACCCAGGTCGCACTCGTCGGCATAAGCCTTCTCGGACTTGCAGCCCTGGATGGGACAGCGGCCGATCACCTGGCGGCCGTTGAGGAACGTGCCGGCCTTGGCGTCGTAGAACTGCAGCGTGGAGCGCTTGGAGATGGTGCCCTGCTCATGCAGGCGCTCGATAATCTCGGCGGTCACCTCGTTGTGAATCTGCGCAGCCGGCTCAAGGCCCGAGCCGCCGTAGATATCGCAGCTGATGTTGTAGTTGTTGAGGGTCGCGGCCTGGCGGGAGTGATTGGACTCGACATACTCGCCGATGGACTTATCGTAGCCTTCGTTCTCCTTGAGCTTGCGGTAGCTCTCCATGATGGGCGAGCCGTAGCAGTCGGTGCCCGAGGTGAAGATGACATTCTCGCGGCCCAGACGGTCGCGCAGGAAGCGGGCGAAGAAGTCGGCCGGGACAAAGACGCCGCCGACGTGGCCAAAGTGAAGGCCCTTGTTGCCGTAGGGCTCGCCGGCGGTAACGATGGCGCGGCGAGGCCAGCTGGGACGGTCGTTCATGGAGTATTTGGATGCCATGGGACTCCTTCGCATATGGTGAGAGCGCGGCCGGGCGCAAGGCCTGGCGACGCGGTGGTCAATTCGTGCATATCGTTCGACATTATCGCACATGCGGGCGGGTGCGTGGCAGGGGCGCTATCCTAAGATACTATGAATGAGATTTCCAACATACATGCGTTTGAGGACGAGGATTTTCTGCACGCCTGCTTTGTGTGGGGGATGGCCGTGCTTGTGGTGTTTGCCGTGTGCCTGGTGCCGGTGTTTATGCTGCTGGGCGGGCCTGTGGACTTGGATGTGGCGGACGCGGGCGGCTGGACGGCGGTTTTGGGCTGGATAGTCGGCTTGGCTGCGGTTTCGGCGGCGTCATTTGCCGTGCACGAGCTGGTGCACGGTGTGTTTTTTAAGCTTCTGGCGCCTGCGGGCGCGAAGGTGACCTTTGGGGCGAATCGCGAGACGGCGATGATCTATGCCTGCGCCGAGGGCGTGGTCTATTCGCGCCGGCGGTACGTGGCAGTTTGCCTGGCGCCGACGGTTGTTGTGACGGCGGCGTTTGCCCTGGGGTTTGCGTTTTCGGGCTTTCCGCTGATGTGCTACCTGGCGGCCGGCTTGCATTTGTCGGGCTGTGTGGGCGACTGGTATTACGTGCGGACCATTTTGCGCGACCGCCGCATTGTCGCCTGCGAGGACACGTCCTTTGGCGTGCGCTTTTTCGCAAGGTAGTCTTTTGGGATGATTTTTCTGGGACGGGATGTTGATGAAGCCGTTGTTGTTGCACGCTTGCTGTGCGCCGTGCTCGCTTGAGCCGGTTCGCCTGCTGCGCGAGGAGGGGTTTGAACCCACAATTTGCTGGACCAATCCCAATATTCAGCCGCGCGATGAATGGCGGCGGCGTTTGGACGAGCTGCGCCGGTGGTGTGCCGATGGCGACATCGAGCTTATCGAGGCGGGGGAGGACCGCGAGCGCTGGGAGGCCGGCGTGGCCCCGCTGGGCGCCGATCGACCCCGGCGCTGTCGCGCGTGCTATGCCCTGCGTCTGGCCGAGGCGTGTCGTGTGGCCCAGGAGCGTGGGTTTGAGTTTGTGGGTACGACGCTCGCCGTCTCGCCGTATCAGTTGTTCGAAACCTGCAATGACGTGCTTGAGCGCTTGGCGGCGGCACATGGGCTCGTCCCGGTCATTCGCGATTTTCGCCCGTATTATCCCGAGGCCACGCGTCGTTCGCGCGAGCTGGGCATGTATCGGCAGAATTATTGCGGCTGCCGATTCTCGGCCGTCGAGGCGGCCATGGACCGCGCCCGCATCCGCGACGAGCGCAAAGCCGCCAAAAAGTAGTTCATTTGGGACGTCAGCCTGCTAGGATGTAGAGCGGACTTTAGCTATATAAGGAGAATCCGACGTGTCTATGCGTACCGATGATTTTGACTACAACCTTCCTGAGGAACTGATCGCCCAGGCGCCTGCCGAGCCGCGTGACTCCTGCCGTCTGCTGGTGGTGGATCGCAAGGGCTCCCAGGCGGGAACGCCGCTGGAGCACGGCGGTACCGTTGAGCACCGTATCTTCCGCGATATCATCGACTATATCGAGCCAGGCGATGTGCTCGTCATCAACAAGACGCGCGTGATGCCGGCCCGCCTGATCGGTCGCAAAGCCGGCTCGGGTGGCGTGGTCGAGACGCTGCTGCTCAAGCGCCGCGAAGATGTTGACCCGCTGGGTCACGTTTGGGAGTGCCTGGTCAAGCCGGGCAAGCGTCTTAAGCCCGGTGCTCAGATTGAGTATCGCGCCGGTGGCGCCCATGCGCCCGAGGGGGCTCCCGTGGTGCTGACAGCCGAGGTTGTCGACTTTGTCACCGATAGCCGCGGTGGCCGCCTGGTGCGCTTTGAGCCGGCCGGGTGCAATGCCGCCGGCGACCCGCGCACGCTCGACGAGGCCATCCATGCTGCCGGTCACGTGCCGCTGCCGCCCTACATTACCGATTACGAGGGAGATCCCGAGAAGTACCAGACCGTTTACGCCATGAAGGAGGAGCACTCGGCTGCCGCTCCCACGGCGGGCCTACACTTTACCCCCGAGCTCATGGCCGCTATCGAGGCCAAGGGTGCGAAATTTGCCGCCGTTGAGCTCGAGGTTGGCATCGACACCTTCCGTCTGGTGGAGGAGGACGACCCTACGCAGCACGTCATGCACACCGAGCGCTACCACGTGTCGCAGGAAGTTGTCGATGCCGTGCATAAGGCGAAGGCCGAGGGGCACCGCGTAATCGCCGTCGGCACCACCGCAGTGCGTTCGCTCGAGAGTGCGTTTGACGCGGACGCGCCGGTGTCCGATCCGGCTGTGACGGCGCGCTATTTTGAGGGCCGCGAGGACGGCGCTGACACGCTCGGCCGCGGTGACATCGTGGTGCGCGAGAACGCGACAACGCAGCTCTACCTCATGCCCGGCTCGACCTATCACGTGGTTGACGCACTGATCACGAACTTCCACGTGCCGCGCTCTACGCTCATGATGCTCGTGAGCGCGCTTGCCTCCCGCGACCAGATCATGGATGCCTACGCCGCTGCTATCGAAGAGCGTTACCGCTTCTTCAGCTTTGGCGACGCCATGCTCATTTGTTAGTTACGCGGTTCTACGAACCGCGTAACTGCTCGACGCTGCATCTCAGGTTCCGCCGTTCTACCGAACGGCGGACCGGCCGACGCTGCGCGGGCCGCATTTGGACAATCTGACGTTCAACTTCAAGGGCGCGACCAGAAGGTCAGTGCCCTTTCGTTTCACGTCACCTTGTCTCAAATGCGACCCGCTCGCTGTCGTTGCCAAAACATCGACGTTGCCGTGGTTCAACCTGCCAAAAAGGGACAGGTTTATTTTGGCGGGTTTTATCTGGGCAAACGTTGTCGGCGCAATGGGGACTGGTTTATATGCACCAAGTTGATGCAAAGTAGCCTGACCCCTTTGCACCAAAAAGTTGCGGTGAGATAGTTCTTGAATTGGCCTTTTTGATGGCTAAACAGGAACTATCTCACCGCAACTGCGTTGAGCGTTTTTTGGCGGCTGGTTTACTTGCTTGCGAACAGCCAGACCAGGATGATCACCAGAATCACGGCGACAATGCAGACGATGGCGCCGGTGAATTTGATGCGTGAGTCGCGGGTGCGCTCGCGCACGTCGTCCTCGGCGGCTTCGAGTTGAGCCACTTCGCGCTCGGTTTCGGCGTGCTCGGCCTTATCGCGGGCCAAGGAGCCTGCGAGCGATTCGGTAATCTCGGGATGGTCGTGCACCTCGGTCGCCTGCTCGATGATCGACTGCGCATGCGCTACATCCGCCTGGGCATTGGCAATAGCCTGCTCTTGCTCTCGACGCGCTTTGTCCTCGGCGGCGATCTTCTCGCGCAGTTCGCGCTGGCGCGTTGCGGCGGCGGCTTTTGCGGTCTGCAGCTCGTCGCGCGCGGCATCGGCCTCGGCCGTCACGGCCTGATGGGCACGCTTGGCGTCGGCGATGGGGGCTTGCGCCTGCTCGACGGCGTGCTCGGCGGCCGCGAGCGAGTGCTCAAGATCGGCGGTGATGTTCGGAACATCTTCCTCGGCTTTGCGCAGGGCATCGGCCGTGTCGGAGATCTGCATCGAAAGCTCGCTGGTGCGCACCGTGTAATTGGCGGGATTCGCCGAAGGATTGCGCTGCAGCTCGGCATACTCGCGGCGCAGCGTTTCGAGTTGAGCGCGCGTGGCATCGACGGTTTGCTGCGCTGCGGCAACGCCGGCGTCGCGCTCGGCTTGCACCTTGTCGCGGATGCGCTTGGAATCCTCGAGGCGTCGAACGAGGCGGTTACCGGTTTCGCGCGAGCTTGCTTCGCGCGCCTCCACGGCATCGAGTGCGGCTTTGAGACGCCGCTCGGTGGCATCGTCCTCTTCATTTATTTGCTCGAGCTGCGCCTTGAGCTCTGTTGCCTTGGCAGCATGGGTGTCGCGGCCGATTTCTGCCGCCGCCGCGGCCTTTTGTGCCGTGTCGATAGTCTGGCGCTGCTCGGCGACGATTTGGTCGTAGCGGCCTGCGATGTCCTGGCGCGTCTCGAGCTCCTCGCCTTGATCGGCGATGCGCTGCTCAAGTTCGGCCAGGTGATCGCGTGCATCGGCGAGTGCCTTCTTTGCGGCGTTCATCTCGCGCATGGCCGAGGCACCCTGGGCGATAAAGGCGCCCACGGCGCTGGCGGTGTTTGAGACGGCGCCTCCCAGATCGCGGCTGGCTGCTGGGGTGTGCAGGGCGGTCGGGTGAGCGGCGTTTTCCGTGCCCGCATCGGGCACCTGTGACGTGGCGATGCTGCCGGTGCCGCCCTCGACTACGGAAAAGCCCGCTGCATGCGGGTCAACTGCATCGGCACCAATGGTGGGGTGCTCGAGCTGCAGGAACGAGGGCAGGGTGCTGCCTTGGTCGGCAACGGGGGTCTCGCCGGGCACGAAGGTCGAGGCAGCCTCGGCGGCCTCCTCTTCCTCGGCGTCAACATCGGCGTCGGCCACGGCGTTTTTCATCGCTTTGACGGCATCCATCATGGAATCCATGACAGCATCGAGCTCTTCTTCCGAAGACACCTCGATAGGGCCTTCTGCTTGCGGGGCGGCGTCCTTTTCGGGGGCGTCGTCCTGAGCGGCCGAATCGTCGTTTTGCTCGCCGGCATCTTCGGCCGCAGGGATTTCCGTCGCAGCGCCGTTATCCAGAGTGACGTCGTCGACGTCGGTATCATTGCAGGTCGCAGCGTCAGTGTCTGCGGCGACGTCTGCCGAATCATCAATATGCTGTTGAGTCTGGGGGTCCAGCTCGTCTGTCATAGGCATGTGCTCCTCATCGTTGTTTGTCACCCTATGATAAAGTCTCGCGCCGACATCCCGCGCCCCGCAGCAAAGTTTCAAAACGTGTTCGATGACTTGTCGCGTTAACAAAAACTCGGCCGCTCTATCCAATTTTTACTTGACATCCCCTTCACCGAATGACGTTGTGCCGTTCGCCTGCTGCGGTCTGTATTTTTCACTTGAACCCGCTAAAGTTGCATTTCAGCTTTTGGCGCGTGAAGCTGGATACGCGCAGTCGGCGGGTGGGCCCGTCGCGATTTGAAAGGACTTTGTATGGGACTTTTCACTGGTAAGACCGTAATCGTCACCGGCGGCGGCAAGGCAACGCTTAAGGATGGCTCCGCTGGCTCCATCGGCTACGGCATCGATATCGCTTTTGCCAAGGAGGGCGCAAACCTCGTCATTACCGGCCGCAACGTTGCCAAGCTCGAGGCTGCCAAGGAGTCCCTTGAGGCCGAGTACGGCATCAAGGTTCTGCCTGTTCAGGCCGATGTCTCGGCTGGTCAGGACAACGAGGCCGTCGTCCAGAACGTCATCGACAAGGCCATTGAGGAATTCGGCCGCATCGACGCCGTCGTCAACAATGCCCAGGCCAGCGCCTCAGGCGTGACCATCGCCGATCACACCATGGATCAGTTTAACCTGGCCATTTATTCCGGCCTGTATGCTACCTATCTGTACATGCAGAAGGCCTATCCTCACCTGAAGGAGACCAAGGGCTCCGTGGTCAACTTTGCCTCGGGTGCCGGCCTGTTTGGCAACTACGGCCAGTGCAGCTATGCCGCCGCCAAGGAGGGCATCCGCGGCCTGACTCGCGTTGCCGCCAACGAGTGGGGCAAGGACGGCATCAACGTCAATATCGTGTGCCCGCTTGCTTGGACCGCTGCGCTCGAGAACTTCCAGGATGCATACCCCGAGGCGTTCAAGGCCAACGTCCACATGCCGCCGGCGGGCCACTACGGCGACGTCGAGAAGGAGATCGGCCGCGTGG
>CALLFD010000439.1 GCA_937997605.1 uncultured Collinsella sp.
TCGTACATGGGGACGGTGCCTACCATGAGCGGCGTCTCGTCGATGAGCTGCTGGCGGAACTGGCGCGTCTTGCCCGAGTTGGAGAGGTCCATGATGGCGTCGGCGCCAAAGTCCTCGGCGATCTTGACCTTCTTCCATTCCTCGGCGGCATCGGCCTTGTCGCCCGAGATGCCCAAGTTCACGTTGACCTTGGTGGACAGGCCTTCACCGACGCCAAAGGCGCGCATGCCCTTTTTGATGTGCACAATATTGGCGGGAATGGCGATGCGGCCGTCGGCCACGCGCTCGCGGATGTACTCGGGGTCGCGATGCTCGCGCTCGGCGACTTCCTTCATCTGCGGCGTGATCTGCCCGGCACGGGCGAAGTCGATTTGCGTGACGAGCTTGGGCTCGGTCTGTGTGTTCATTGGCACGGCTCCCTTCGTTGGCATTACCCATATCAGGTTTGCGGGTCAGGGCGGGCGCGCCCAATCTCAGCCTGCCGTCTTGTCCTGCAAGCTCCCCGTTTATGTAATGGGCTCAAGTATAGCTCGAATGGGTACGATTGGCCTAACGAGCGTGCCTGTGGGGAGGCGTACATGGAAGACAAGCATCTATATCGAGAGACGCAATGGGACATATCGGCCGAGGAGGGCCGTGCGCACCATGGGTTGGTCGCGATTGGCTTTGCGGTGCTTGCCGTGCTGGTGATTGCCTTTTGTATCTGGACGTTTGGCGGTCGCGGCGGCGCTGCCTGGGAGTTCGAGGCCGACGATGCCCTGCCGATCATGACAGTGAAGGTTACGGGCGGCAATACCGTTGCCGCGCCGGGCGACTATTGGTATCCGCGCGACGAGTTTGTGCAATTGCAGCTGAGCGGCGGGTCTATTCCGGGCGAAGAAATCGAACGCGTGACGTTTGATGAGGCGCTCAAAACACTGACGGTGGAGCTCAAAGATCAGGGCGATGTGCCCACGACCATGGATATCGCGCTGACGGAATGGCGCCTGGAACCTCCGTCGGGCGTTACGGTATCCGACGTAGAGCACGTTAAGGTTACCTACCAAGATGGCTCGACGAGCGAGATTGCAAAGGCCGATGGCTTGGCGGAGTAACGGGGTGTTTGGAAACGGCGGGCCTATTGTGCCTGCGCGTTCATGAAAACCAGGGTGTTTTTGTCTGAAAGCTCGGGGATGTGCCGATAGCCGATGTTGAATGCGGTAAGTTCGCTTGCATCTTCGAGCTTGTTTTCTGCCATCCACCGCACCATGGAGCCGCGCGCCTTTTTGCTGGCGGTCGACCGTTGGATGGGCTTCCCATTGCGGATACCCTCGCCAAAGAGGCATGTGACGGCCGTGGCGTCGTCCGCGAGGTGGGGCAGAACGGCTTTGGCATACTCTACGCTGGCGAGGTTGACGATCGTAGCGTTGGAGCCTGCCGGAGCGATGGCCCGTGCGAGCTTGTCGCCCCAAAACGCGTAGAGGTCTCGGGCATCGTCGACGGCAAGCTTCGCGCCCATCTCCAGCCGATACGGTTCAACGGCATGAAAGGGACGAACGCACCCGTAGAGGCCGGAGAGGATCCACAGGTGGCTTTGCAGCCAGGCGAGCTGTTCGGCATCCATTACCTCGGGTGCCATGCTCTGGTACTGAATGCCGTGATAGGACATGACGGCAGGGGAGAGGTGACGGGCGATACCGGAATCGGCAAGATCGCCGTTTCCCAAGATGGGCTCGAACTCATGCAAAATGTCGAGACAAGGGGCCAGTAGCTTGTCGCTGACGTTCCACAGAGCTTGTAGGCCGCTGTCGCCTTCGGTTCGTTCGATGTCCAAGAGCGCATGGTGCAGCTGGGCGGTCTCGCACGCAAAGGGCGGAATCCCCTGAACTTCAAAAGCATCTTGTGCCGCGCGCATTTGCTTGGCGGGTGAAACGATGACCTGGAGCATGAACTCTCCTCTGCCAAAAAGAAGTTGCGGTGGAATGCGGTCTGCGCGGGCCGGTTGAAGGCCAGGTTAGTCCGTATTCCACCGCAAGTTATAAAGGGCTGGTTTGGTGCGCCTTACGAGGGTTTGCTAGGCGCGCTCGAGGAAGGCTTTGTAGCCGCGGTAGGCCTCGTAGATATCGGCCTTGTTGGCGACCTCCCACAGGGCGTGCATGGACAGGACGGCAACGCCGGAGTCGATGACGTTCATGCCGTACTTGGCCATGATGTAGGCGATGGTGCCGCCGCCACCTGCGTTGACGCGGCCGAGCTCGCAGGTCTGGAAGTCCACGCCTGCCTCGTCCATGATGTCGCGGACGAGGGCCACGTACTCGGCATCGGCGTCGTTGGAACCGCCCTTGCCGCGGCTGCCCGTGTACTTGTTAAAGCACAGGCCGCGACCCATAAAGGCCGCGTTCTTGGTCTCGAACTTGCCGGCATAGCCCGGGTCGAAGCCGGCGGACACGTCAGAGGAGAGCATACGGCTGCGGGCGAGCGCGCGGCGCAGGGCCAGCGGGCTATCCTCGCCGGCGAGCGTCATGATCTCGGCGACGGTGTTCTCGAAGAAGCGACTCGTCATGCCGGTGGCACCCACGGAGCCGATCTCCTCTTTGTCGACGATGAGCGTGATGCTCGTGCGCTCGACATTGGCCACATTAATCTGGGCGAGCATGGACGGATAGGCGCAGACGCGGTCGTCGTGGCCATAGCCCAGAATCATGGAGCGGTCGAGGCCCATGTCGCGGGCGGGGCCGGCGGGAACGACCTCGATCTCGGCGGAGAGGAAGTCCTCCTCCTCGACGTCGTACTGCTCCTTGAGGATGTCCAGGAACATCTGCTTGACGGGCTCCTTGGGGGCGTCCTTGTCGTCCTCGTCAAACTTGACGGGGCGGCCGCCCACGATCACGTCGAGGATCTCGGCGTCGACGGCGTCCTTGGCGGGTTTGGACATCTGCTCGCTCGAGAGATGGATCAGCAGGTCGGAGATGGTAAAGACCGGATCGTCTGCCTTGTCGCCGATATTGATGTCGACGGTGGTACCGTCCTTTTTGCAGATGACGCCCACGAGTGCGAGCGGGGAGGCTACCCAGTGGTAGCTCTTGACGCCGCCGTAGTAGTGCGTGTCGAGGTAGGCCATGTCGCCGGCCTCGAAGGCGGGATTCTGCTTAAGGTCCAGGCGCGGCGAGTCCACGTGGGCGCCCAGGATGTTAAAGCCCTGCTCGAGCGGGGCGGTGCCCAGGTTGACGAGCATAAGGTCCTTGCCGTGGTTGGCGGCGTACACCTTGTCGCCTGCCTTGAGCTCGCGGCCTTCGGCGATCACGGTCTCCAGGTCGACGTATCCCGCCTCCTCGGCCATCTTGATGCCGGTCTTGACGCACAGGCGCTCGGTCTTGTTCTCGCTCAAAAACTGCTTATAGCCGCGGCAAAGCTCCTCGAGCTCCTCGACTTGCTGTGGCGTGTACTTTTTCCATGCGCAGGGACGCTCCATGACGCAGGCTCCTTTCGGATCGATCGTGCTGGTTGATGTACCGTGAGCCATCGTATCACGCGCGGGCTCGCGGTGGCGGGGGAGCTTGATGTGCGGTGGCCGCGGGGCGGGGAGCGTGTAAACTGGAGTAAGCAAACCGTGCCCAGCCCAAAGCGAGGTATTTAATATGTCTGACAAGCGCCGCACTTTTGCCGTTATCGACGGCAACTCGCTCATGCACCGCGCCTTCCACGCCGTGCCGCCGACCATGAACGCGCCGGACGGTCGCCCCACCAACGCGATCTTTGGCTTTCTGAACATGTTTCTTAAGATGATCGATGCCTTTAACCCCGACGGCGTCGTCGTGGCGTTTGACAAGGGCAAACCGCGCGTGCGCATGGAGATGCTGCCGCAGTATAAGGCGCAACGCCCGCCCATGGACCCCGATCTGCATGCGCAGTTCCCTATGATTAAGGAGCTGCTCACCGCGCTCAACGTGCCGATTCTGCAGTCCGAGGGCTGGGAAGGCGACGATATCCTGGGAACCATGGCGCGCCTGGGTGAAGAGGCCGGCTGCGACATGCTACTGGTGACTGGCGACCGCGACATGTATCAACTCGTGACCGAGCACGTCAACGTGGTCTCGACCCGCAAGGGCCTGTCTGACGTGGCGATCATGACGCCCGAGAGCGTGGACGACCTGTATCACGGCATTACGCCGGCGCTCGTGCCCGATTTTTACGGTCTAAAGGGCGATACGTCGGACAACATTCCCGGCGTACCGGGCATCGGGCCCAAAAAGGCGAGCGCGCTCATCGCACAGTACGGCAGCTTGGACGAGGTCATCGCGCATGCCGACGAGGTCAAGGGCAAGATGGGCGAGAACCTGCGTGCGCACATCGACGATGCACTGCTGAGCCGCAAGGTCGCAACCATTCGCACCGATGCGCCCGTCGAGCTCGACTTTGACGAAACGTCCTTCCCGGCGTTTTCTGCCGACGAAGTGTCCGCGGCGCTGGGCACGCTTGGTATCACCGCCATGCAGAACCGTTTCTTGGCGCTGATCGGCGGCGAGGGCGGGGCTGCTGCTGCCTCCAGTGCGTTTGAGATACCTGCTATGGTTCGCGCAGCCGCCGGCGATGCCGACGCGCTTGGTGCCGTTGCGGCTGAGGTCTACCACGCGATTGATGCCGGCGAGTGGGTCGCCGCCGTGGTGGACGACGACAAGGAAGAGGGCGCGCTCTTTGGACTGACGCGCACGCTGTGGTTGGCGACGTCCAAGGGCCTGTTCGCGCTCGAGGAGGGCGACGGCGGTACCACTACCGTAGTCGATGGCTTCAACTTCGTCCACGGCGTGATTGCCGGCGTGCTCGCGCGTCTGTTTATGGAGGGTCGCGTGGCGAGCCCGGATATGAAGGCGCTGTTGCACGAGCTTTCGCCCATCGATTCTTCTGAGCCCGAGCTCATGGATTCGCTCGCTGCCGATTCCACGCGTATCTTCGATACCGTGGTCGCTGCCTATCTGCTGGATTCCGATCGCTCCGAGTTTGACGAGGCATATCTGGCCGATACGTATCTGCAGATGGCGCTGCCTGCGGCGCGCGGTGCAGAGGGTGCCGGTGAGGACGCTCCGGCGCCCGCCGCTCGCACGGCGGCCTTGACGCTGGCGCTGGTCGCACCGCTGCGCGACCGCATGGCCCGCGAGAACGCCGCCAACGTGTTCGATGGCATCGAGATGCCGCTCGTGCCGGTGCTTGCCAAGATGGAGCGCGCGGGCATGCTCGTGGATCCCGACCGCCTGCGTAATCTGTCCGAGGGCCTGGCGACCCAGATCACCGAGGTCGAGCGCAGCATTCGCGACCTGGCGGGTGACGAGACCTTTAATATCGGCAGTCCCATGCAGCTGTCGCATGTGCTCTTTGATGTGATGGGGCTTCCGACCAAGGGCCTCAAGAAGACTAAGCGCGGCTACTATTCGACCAACGCCAAGGTGTTGAGCGACCTTGCCCGCGACCACGAAATCGTGCGTTTGATCTTGGATTGGCGTGAAAAGTCCAAAATCAAGTCCACCTATCTGGATACGCTGGGCCCGCTGCGCCGTGGTGACGGTCGCGTGCACACCACGTACAACCAGACCATCACGGCAACGGGGCGTCTGTCCTCGAGCGACCCGAACCTGCAGAACATCCCGACGCGCTCGGAGCTGGGGCGTACCGTCAAGACGGCGTTTTCGGCAGGCGAAGGAAGCGTCTTTTTGGCGGTGGACTACTCGCAGATCGAGCTGCGTCTGCTGGCACATCTCTCGGGTGACGAGCACTTGGTGCGCGCCTTTAACGAGGGCGAGGACTTCCATGCCGAGACGGCGGCGCGCGTGTTTGGTGTGCCGGTGTCCGAGGTAAC
>CALLFD010000440.1 GCA_937997605.1 uncultured Collinsella sp.
ATGGCAGAATCTCGTGCGGAGCGTAAGGCTCGTCGTGCTTTGATCGAGGCGGCTGAGGGGTCGAAGGAGGAGAAATCTTCTACGAAATCCAAGTCTTCTAAAGCCGCAAAAAGCAAACCGACCAAGAGCAGAGCTAAGACCAAGCGTTCTGACTCTCGTCGAGGCGGGGATAAAGCGCCTCAGACTCGCTCCAAGCGCTCGCATAAAGATCAGGTTTCGTCTGCGCGTAAGGCCGTGGACCCCAAGTCTCCCTGTTCGATCATGAAATCTTGCGGTGGGTGCACGGCGCTCAATCGTCCTTATAAAAAGCAGTTGGCGGCTAAGCAGGCTGCTATGGAGGAGCTGTTTGCCGAGCTTTGTGAGCGTGAGAGCATTGCTGTCGATCCTATTCGCGGTATGGGCGTCACCCTTGGCGACACGGGCAAATATCCTGCGCCGCGCGGTTTTCGCCATAAGGCCGCCACTCCCTTTGCTCCCGGTAAGGAGGGCGCTGTCCGTTGCGGTTTCTTTGAGCGCGGCACGCACAAGATCGTTGCCGTACCCGAATGCCCCGTCGAGGCGTCGGGCGCTCGTCAGATTCTCAACGACATCGCACGCGAAGCTGAGCGGTTGCATATTCCCGCCTTTAACGAGGACAAGCATCTTGGTTTGCTTCGCTATGCCGTCATCCGCTGCGGTTGGCGTACCGACCAGGTCATGGTTACGCTCGTGACCGCCCAGCGTGACTTACCGCATGCACAGGAGTTTTTTGAGGCCGTCGCGGCGCTCGATCCGCATATCGTCACCGTTGCCCAAAATATCAATGGACGTCCCGGTAACGCCATCTTGGGTGAGGAGACTCGTATCGTCTATGGCGCCGAATGCATGCGCGACCAGCTGCTCGGCTGCGAATTCGACATCTCCCCCACCGCGTTTTATCAGACCAACCCGCAACAGACCGAGCTGCTCTATCAGCTCGCTATCGACGGCATGGATTTGCACCAGGGCGATGTGCTCATGGATGCCTACTGTGGCAGCGGTACCATCGGTCTTTGCGCAGCTAAAGATGCCCAGAACAAGGATATCGGCATTATGCTGCTCGGCGTGGAGCGCAACCCGGCGGGCATTGCCGACGCACGCCGCAATGCCGAGCTCAACGGCCTCACCCGCAGCGCTTGGTTTATGGTCGACGACGCCACCGATTACATCCTGGATGCCGCCGATAACAACGAGCGGGTCGATGTCCTTTCCATCGATCCGCCGCGCGCCGGCTCCACGCCCGAGTTCCTCGAAGCTGCCTGCGCGCTTAAGCCGCGCCGCATCACCTATATCAGCTGCAACCCCGTAACTCAAGAGCGCGACCTGCATCAGCTCCTCGACGGAGGCTATTGCCTGCTCAAGATCACGCCCGTCGACATGTTCCCTCACACCGACCACACCGAAACCGTAGCGGTCCTCGAACGCCGCTAACCAACCTCAGTAGATTTTTGGGACAAGAAAGGGGGCGACCCGCCTGGGCCGCCCCCTTCGCTTGGTTTATTAACTCCGCTACATCCCATTGCGCAGATCGCACACGCCGGCTGCCGCCATCTCGCGCAGCAGCGTCTCGCGGTCGCGCGTCACGATCAAATCCAGCGGGAAGTGAATCTCGTCGAGCATCTTGCGCGCGTGATCGAGCTTGCCAATGGCCATGCCAATGTGGGCATCGGT
>CALLFD010000441.1 GCA_937997605.1 uncultured Collinsella sp.
GGAGTTCAGACGTGTGCTCTTCCGATCTCGCTACGGTGTCATGCACCGTAGCGGAAGAACTCAGCGTTCTCCAGGCCCGGCACCATATGGAAGACGCGCTTCTGCTCGCCAAAGGTAAGGTTGGTCTGGAAGCCCACCAGGTTATAGGCGGTCTTCTCCTTGTTCTCGGCACGCAGCTGAATCGCCGCCCAGGGGCGACGTCCGGTACGCGGGTCGGTGAGGCCGACGGGCTTCATGGCGCCAAAGCGAATGGCATCCTTGCCGGTGCGCGCAACCTCCTCGGCAGGCTGGCAGGCCTGGAACAGATCGCCGCCCTCAAAGTCCTTAAGCACCACGCGGTCGGCCGTGGTGAGCGCCTCGATAAAGGCCTCGTACTCCTCTTTGTTGAGCGGGGCGTTGAGATAGTCGCCGCTCCCCTGCTCCTCGTAGCGCGACTGCGAGAACAGCACGTCCATATCGAGCGTGGAGGCATCGACGATCGGAGCCGCGGCATCGAAGAACGCAAGGGCGTCGCCGCCGACGAGCTTCATGACCTCTTCGCTCAGCGCCGGCGAGCACAAGGGGCCCGCGGCAATGACCACGTGACCCTCGGGAATCTGCGTGACCTCGCCGTGAATGATCTCGATATTGGGACGGGCGGCAACCTCGGCCTCGACAAGCTCGGAAAACTTGACGCGGTCGACCGCCAGGGCGCCACCGGCGGGAACAGCCGCGCGATGGGCGCAATCGAGCAGCACCGAACCCATACGCTCGAGCTCGGCTTTTAGTAGGCCAGCAGCGGAATCTGGACGGGTCGACTTAAACGAATTGGAGCAGACGAGCTCTGCCAGGTGATCGGTATGGTGGGCCGGGGAGCTCACCTGGGGGCGCATCTCGCACAGCTTTACGGCAAACCCGCGGTCTGCCAGCTGGATCGCGCATTCCGAACCCGCCAGACCGCCACCGATAACCGTCACCTGATCGAACTGCATCTGCAAACACCTTTCTAATTGACACGTTTTCCATTGTGACCGAAGGGCGTCTGGGCGTGAAGGGCAAACTTGGAGGGCGCATACCTTCCATCCATCATGCGCTCGATAAGGCCCTCGAGTTCAAGCGAACCCAAGAGTTTGAGTACGCCGACAGCATCGAGTGAGACGAGCGCCGCGATGTCGTCGACCTTGAGCGGAGAGGCGATGAGCGCATGCATCACGGTCTGCTGTGTTGGATTCAGGTCGGCAAGGCCGGGAGCATCGGGGCGCGAGTAGCGCAGGGTGCCGTAGATGCGTGAGATTGCCATCTCGATAGATTCCTCATCGATGATGCAGCAGGCACCGTTTGCAATGAGGTAATTCGTGCCACGCGACTCGGGCGATAGGATCGACCCCGGCACGGCAAGAAGTTCGCGCCCCAAATCCATAGCAGCCTCGGCTGTAGAAAACGTCCCGGAAGGCATACCTGCCTCGGATACAAAGAGGGCTTGCGACAGGGCCGCGATCACGCGATTCCGGCGCGGAAAGGCAAACTTGCGCGGACCCATGCCCCACGGAGAGATCGACACGACCGCGCCACCCGTATCGAGCGTGCGAGTAATAAGCCCCGCGCTCGAACGCGGGTAGACCACGTCGGCGCCCGTCCCCAGCACCACGACGTGTTTGCCGCCGGCGTTGACCGCAGCCCAACCCGAGGCCTGGTCACAACCGACCGCGCCGCCCGAAACAACCGTCACTCCCGCCTCGACCGCCACCTTTGCCGCAAGCTCTGCCACGGCAAGACCATACGGCGAGGCCTTTCGCGCGCCGATGATGGAGAGCGCGGGCGTCGAAAGCGCCTCGGGGTTGCCGCGCACATAGAGCGTCTGAGGTACATCAGAAAGCTCCAAAACGGTCTCGGGATACAACGAATCACCTGGATGCAGCTCGAAGGTCCCCTCGGCCATCATTGGTCCCTCCTTCCCTGGTACATCGCCGCCTCAAGCACGTGGTCCTGCGTCACCTGCTCGCTCTCGGCGAC
>CALLFD010000442.1 GCA_937997605.1 uncultured Collinsella sp.
CTGAGCGGAGAAGTCAGGGGCGGGAGCAGCCACGGGGGCGGCAGGAACGGCCTGGTCGGCGGTATCCTGAGCCTGGGCAAGCTGAGCCTGTGCATCGGCAAGCTGCTGCTCGGTAGCAGTCAGACGACCCTTAAGGTCAACGATCTTAGCGAGCATAGCGTCAACCTCAGAGGACAGCGTCTCCAAGAAGACGTCGACCTCGGCAGGATCGTAGCCACGCTTGGCCTCAGAGAAAGTCTGAGCCTGGATGTCTGCAGGGGTAATAGCCATAACAAGTCTCCTTTTTCATCGCCTCGGCGCTACACGCCCGACGTAAGTTACTAAGTCAGTTCTACACGAGTATACCTATAAGAAGCTGCAGAACCAGCCTCTGCACCAACTGCAACGCAATAATCGCAACGACCGGCGAAAAATCGATACCGCCCATCGGCGGGATGAAACGACGGAACAGGTTGAGCCACGGACCGCACACGCTATCAAGCACCGCGGCAATATCCTGAAGCAAACCACCCTGCTTCATGGGAATCCACGTCATAAAGCAGTAGACGATAATGAGCGTGGAATAGAAGTTGAACAGCGTGTTGACCAGCTGGACGATAGTGTAGATGTTGATGGGAATCTCCTCGTCTTGTCTTTACTTGAGGTAGCCGTCGGCACGAAGCTTCTTGAGATCGGAATCTTTGACCTCGCAGCCGGCGGGCAGCACCATGAACACGCGGTCGCCCACCTCCTTGACCGTGGCACCCAGACCGCAGGCAAAGCCGTAAGAGAAGTCCAAGACGCGCTTGGCAACTTCGGTGCGTACGCCCACAAAAATCAGTGCGACAGGCTGCTTGGTGCGAACGCGGCGCACCACGGTCTCCACGTCGTCATAGCTCTCGGGGCGCAGGACATAGGCCGGCAGCTGCGGCGTGGCGTTGATGATATTGCTCGCATAGGCCGAGGCATCGCTCGGTGCAGGCGCGGGCGCAGCGGCGGCACGAGCGCGGGTGTTCTCGGCGTAGCTCGACGGCGTGTCATAGGCACCAGGACGATAACCGCTCGCAACACTGTCCTGCGAGCGCGAAGGCGGGTTATACGTCGTGGCATGGCGGGAGTCATCGCCGACCAGCTGACCGGAGCGCGTATACACGGCAACCGACTCAGCTTCACCGCGGCGCGTCTGACCAAGCAGGCCGTTGCTCGGCTCGTCTTGGGTGTAGAAGCCCTCGCCCGAAGCACCACTGTAGCCGTTGCCCTGATAGCCATCGTCATAGCCGTCATCGTAGCCGTAGTCGTCGTCCTGGCCATAACCCTGGTCGTAACCCTGCTGGCCGCCCAGGTGCATCTTATTTTTAATCTCGTCAAGGAAGCCCATGGTTGTGTCCTCTCGCGGTTTAGTGCAGGCGCCCCGATAATCAGTGCGCACTTCAGAGCCTTATTTTACTGCAAACTCCGGGCTAAATACTACCCTGCCCAGGCGAACGAGCGTAGAGCCCTCCTCAAGGGCAGGCTCAAAGTCCTCGCTCATGCCGCAGGAAAGCTCAGGCAGGTTCAAATCGGGATGCGCCACCTCCAGCTCATCCCTCAGCTCACGAAGCCCCGCAAAGGTGCGGCGTGCCACATCCTTATTCCCCCGGGGCGCCATAGTCATAAGCCCCTGTACGCAAATTCCCTCAAGTTCCGCAAGCTCACCCGCGGCGGCGCGAATCTCATCGGGCGAAAAGCCTCCCTTCGACTCCTCACCACTCACATTGACCTCAATGAGCACGCGCTGGGGGCCGGCGAGCTCGCCTGCCCCAATCTTGCGGACAGCACGGCTCGAGATCGCCTGCGCCAGATGCAGCGAACCCACCGAGTGAATCAGCTCGGCTGAGCCCAGCACCGCATTGATCTTATTGGTCTGCAGGTTGCCGATCATATCGAAGCGCACCTCGGGCAGCTCCGGATGCTCCGCCAGACCCGTGAGCTTGCGAACCAGCTCCTGCGGGCGGTTCTCGGCAAAATGGCGATACCCCGCCTGGATGGCGGCAACGGTCTCATCGACACCAACGGTCTTGGACACGGCAATGAGGCGCGCGGCGTCGTGGGGACGGCCTGCGCGATCGAGCGCCGCATAAAAACGTTCCAGAATCTGCTCGCGGCGAGCGCGCATCAAGTCCAAATAGTTATCCATTGCTAATCGCCTCCGCTGACAGCCAAACAAGTAGTCCCATGCTAACGCAAGAGCGCGGCCCCGCATGTGCAAGGCCGCGCTCACTTAGGTATTTACAATCTTTCGACGAACGGGGTTACTTACTCCTCGTCGTCCTCGCCATCGTCCTCGTCCTCAAGATGATCGAGCAGATAGCGAAGACCCTCGCTGACCTCGTTAACGGGCACCTTGGCAACGTAGCGCGCGTCGACGGCGGGCCTCATGATAACACCCTCGCCCGAAGGCACGCGCATGCTCTCGAGCTCATCCTCATCAGTGCGGGCGATATCGCCGGCATTCATGCGCTGACTAGTCAACAGGAAGGTCAGACGGCAGGCGGCATCGATGGAAATCGAGGCGATGCGATCGAGGTAGCGCGAAACCATGATGGCGCGGCGCAGGTCGTCATAGTTGCTGTCGTCGTCCATAAAGTCGCCCGTATCCATACGGTTAAAGGTGCGGAAGAACTTCTCGTAGGCGGCGTGCACTGGCTCGTCCTCGACGGCCAAGTTGCAGATGATGGACATATCATTGGTGACGAGCGCGGAAAGCGAAGAGCCCAGCACCTGGTAGACAGCCTCAGCCTCGGCCTCAACCGTGCCGACAAGCTCCTTGGGCAGCGAGATGTCGGCCTTGATCATATGACGCGTGGCGCGGCAGATCTGACGGACCTTATCGGTCATGCGCTGCAGGTTAAAGTCGACGTAGATGATCGTCTGAAGCAGGCGGAAGTCGGAGGCGACCGGTGACTGCGTGGCGATCAGGTTGTAGCACACGGCCTCCAAGTTAGCGCAGCGCGCGTCAATCGAAAGCGTGCGCTTCTTGGTCTTGGTGGCGAGCTTGCGGTCGTCGGTCACATAGGCCTTAACGGCATCGTGGAGGGCCAGATCGACGGCCTCGTAGATGCTCAGCATCTCGTGGCGGGCCTCGATGAGCTGACGGGAAAACAGTTTGCGCATGGTTCACTCCAATCAGTTGGGTGCGGTCATGCCGCCCGCACAGTGAATACGCACCGGACCAGATCCGATCGGCTTGGGACTAGTCGCACCGATCAGCCAAAGCGGCCGGTGATATAGTCTTCCGTCCGCGAGTCCACCGGACTGGTGAAGATCGCGTCGGTTTGACCATACTCGATGAGCGTGGCGGGCTCGCCGGCAACTTCCTGCAAGAAAAATGCGGTGTAGTCGCTAATGCGAGCTGCCTGCTGCATTGAATGCGTGACGATGATGATCGTCATCTCGGGCGCCAGCTCGGCCATCAGATCCTCGACCTTAGAGACAGACGTGGGGTCGATGGCGGAGCAGGGCTCGTCCATCAGAAGGACATCGGGTTGCACCGCAAGCACGCGCGCGATGCACAGACGCTGCTGCTGACCGCCCGAGAGCGCCAAACCATCCTTGTTGAGCTGATTGGATACCTCTTTCCAGAGGTTGGCGCGCTTGAGCGATTCTTCCACGATGTCATCGAGGTCACTTTTGCTAGTCACGCCCTGCAGACGAGGGCCAAAAGCGACATTCTCGTAAATGGATTTGGGAAACGGATTGGGCTGCTGAAAGATCATGCCCACGCGGCGACGGAGATCGACCGGGTCGACGCCCTCGGCATAGATATCATTGCCGTCGAGCGTCATGGTGCCCTCGACGCGCGTACCCTCGATCAGGTCATTCATGCGGTTGATGCAGCGCAGAAACGTCGATTTGCCGCAGCCCGAAGGGCCAATGAAGGAGGTGATGGCGTTTTTGGCGATGTTGAGGTCAAGCCCCGTCAGCGCATGAAAGTCACCGTACCAAAAGTTGAAATCCTTGGCCGTAATGGCCGCTTGCTCCAACGTGGGAGCGGACTGATAAACGGACATGGGACTCCTTAACTAGCGACGCTTGCGCGACAGGAAGCGCGCAAACAGGTTGAAGGCCAAAATGATCACCATCAGCAAGAGCGCGGTGCCGTAGGCTGCGTTCATGTTGATGCCGTCGTTGGCAAGCAGGTACAGATGGACCGTCATGGGGCGGCCGGAATCGAGCGGCGAAATAGGTAGATTGATGGCCTGGCCCATGGTGTAAAGTACAACCGCGGTCTCGCCGATGGCACGGCCGATGGCAAGGACGATGCCGGTGGCGATGCGGCCAAAGGCGGAAGGAAGCACGATCTTGGAAACGACCTGCCACTTAGTGGCGCCCAAGCCATATGCGCCCCAACGGATATAGCGCGGCACGGCGCGAATAGCCTCCTCGGTGGTGCGCATGACGATAGGCAGCATCAGAAGCGCCAGCGCCAGGGCAGCCGAGACCATCGAAAGGCCCAGGCCCATGGCCTCGACAAACAAGGCGTAGCCAAA
>CALLFD010000443.1 GCA_937997605.1 uncultured Collinsella sp.
TCACGGGATAGATGGCATAGAGCGGGCTCAGCTTGACCATCAGGAACACGCCGGCCTTGACCATGGTTGACGAGTGCAGCAGGGCGCTCGTGGGCGTGGGGGCGACCATGGCGCCGAGCAGCCAAGTGTGGAACGGCATCTGTGCGGCCTTGGTGAGTGCGGCGAGCGACAACAGGATGACCGGCATCACCAGCAGCGCGGACTGCGCGGTTCCGGCGCCGGCAAGATCGATCATGCCCGAGATGGTCAGTGGCATGCCGTTAACGTGCAGGTACATGAGTCCGGCTAAAAACGCGATGCCGCCCAGCATATTGAGGATGATCTGGGTAAAGGCGTTTTTAATGGCCTCGGGCGTGCGCGTGTAGCCAATCATGAGGAACGAGCACACGGTGGTGATTTCCCAGCCGCAGAACAGCCACTCAAGATTGTCGCTCGTCACGATGACGAACATGGCCGAGAGGAACAGGAACATGAGCGCCAGGAACTGCGGGCGACGGTCGGGCGCGGTCTGCCCGCGCAATGCGGCCTCGTGCTCGTCATGGGCCTGGAAGTCCTTCATATAACCCAGGGCATACACGCAGATTAGGCTGCCGACGATGCCGACGGCGAGGACCATAATCACGCTCATGTAGTCCAGGTAGAGCGGCGTCGCCGTGACGGCTTCGGCCGCGGGCAGCGTCATGGCCGCAAAGACAACCGAACCCACCAGCTGCACCACGCCGAGCACCGTGGTGAGCGCGTTCCTATATTTATACGCGTTGTACAGGATGACGGCGCACAGGATGACATCGATGGCGGAGCTGATGATCGAGAGCACATGCGAGGTGCCGGAGGCAACCTCAAAGTTCTGCGGGCCCGCGCCAAAAAACATGACGGCGACTACAACTGTCACCGCCATAATGATGCCGGAACCTATGAGCCCCACCGCATCGCGGGCGCGGTCACCGCGCGCGAGCAGCATGCCCAGCGCCGGTACCAGCGGAAACAGGGTAAGGAAATACAGTAGCGTCATACCATCACTCCCCCATGCAAAAACGCTGCAATTGTTTAACGTTATAGCTCAATTGA
>CALLFD010000444.1 GCA_937997605.1 uncultured Collinsella sp.
GGCTAAGTGAGTAGACTTTTTTGGAAATGCCGAGCACCCAACATATTTGCCTCAATAAAACCCCAGGTCACGGACTTGTGCTTTGTCGGTGTGGTCCGGGATTCGGTAAAAGTCTACTCACTTAGTTTTGCGTGTCCGCAACGAGACTCCAGCCGGGGTGATTCCACCGCAAATTAGCTGCTCCCATCGCCGCAATTAGGCGCCGTACGGATTCCGGTCCCTCTCTATGCGTTGGCGGATGCGGCGGTACTCGATAATCAGCAGTACCAGGAGTAGGGCCATGATGGCTAGGTAGCTCACGACGGCGCCCATCAGGCCCAGCAGGTTGATTAAGATCACTGGGAGCACCACGCTCGCGGCAAAGCAGATCAGGTAGACCTTGGTGACGTCGCCGGCATGGCGTAGCACTGTGATGATGGCGTAGATAAAATCGATGGCCGCGGTGACGCCGCCGGCGACGACCATCAGCAGCGCCAGCGTACGGTAGCGCTCAAAGCTGAGGCCGTACATAAAGCTCATGAGGGGAATACCGGGACCTTCCATAAATGCAGCGCACACGCCGGTGATGACCACGATCAGCGCCATAACGGCAACAATAATCAGGTCAAAGCGACGACGCTTGCGAGGATTAGCCCAAATGCTCGACAAGCGCAGGAGCTGCGGTTTATAGACAAATCCAATACTCAACAGAATAGCCTGAGCCGGAAAAAACAGGGCATTAAAGTACAGCTGGTATTTGTAGGCCAGTGTGCCTTCCATCACCAACTTGGGCATGCTCTCGATAAGGTTGAACAGGAATAGCGCGCCAAAGAGTGGGGCGCACTGGACAAACAGGTGGCCGATCTCGCGCAGGCTCACGCGGCGCGATTTTTCGGTCTCGAGCAGGGCGAGCGGCGTGGTGACCAGCACGAGCGAGGCGATCGCGGCGATGCCCATAGCCATGGTCGCGATGGGCATGCTGCGCGTGAGGAACAGCGCCACGCTAAAGACCACGATGACGCCGACGGAGCGTAGCGTTTGGCTCATGCCAGCCAAGTAGAGCTTGTCGGCCTGCTGCAGGCGGCCTTCGTACACGTCGGCGACGCCGTCGATGACCTTATACAGGTAGACGCCCAGGCCGATCGTCGCCATTTGCGCGTCATAGCCGCGGGCGCTGCTGTACATGAGGCCGCAGCCTAGGGCGAGCACTCCACAGATCCAACGATTGAGCTGGTAGGAGGCGAAGGACGTCTTTTCGTCGATATCCGAGACCTGGAAATTGCGCACGCCGTAGTTGCACTCGATCATGATGAGCGTGCCGGTGACAAAGGCGATGGAGAACTTGCCTGCCTCTTCGGCGCCCACGAGCTGCGTAGACACGATGGTGAGCAGCGGAAACGTCAAGCCCCACACGGCGGTGCCGAGGGTGTTCCAAAGATAGTCGCGACTGGTGGCGTGCTCCTCGTATTCCGCTTCCTGCATGGAGAAGCCGCCGCCGTAGACGGCGCCGAGCAGACGGTTCCACCAAGCGTTGACCATGCGACGGACGGGGCCGGGCTTGCGATCGCGTTCGCGCCGGCGACGTGTGGCTTGGCTGCTATCGGGCCCGCCGGCGTTGCGCTGACTCAGCTCTTGGATGCGTGCGAGTTCCTCGGCAGTGTGCGAGGCAGGGAAGAGGCCGTTCTCGATGCGGCCGCCCTGGGCCTTCGCGGCGCCGTCTCTCGATGCAGCGGGGTTGGAGATGCCGTTGCGGCGGGCGATGGCGCGGCGAATGCTATCGAGGGGCGTGATGCTCAAAGCGGAGTCCTTTCTATTGCTGCGCTTTAGTATAGACGCGACGGTGTTCGCTCGTGTTTTTGAACGGATTGTTCAATAATTTCGGCGGGCGGCTGTAATTTGTCGGTAAACGTGCGGTATCCTGTTGAAGTTTTGTGACACCCCCGATGCCGCCCACGCGGTACCAAGGAGCTTCTACCTATGGACGTCGCCGCATTCTTACTGGCTCTTGTGCCGATTATTTGGCTGGTCGTGATGCTGCTGTGCTTTAAATGGCCAGCTTGGAAGGCCGCTATCGGATCGTTTGTCCTTTCGTGCTTGCTTGCCTTCGCATGGTGGCACCTGCCGGCAGCGCAGATCGCGACCGCCTCGCTCGAAGGCTTTTTGATGGCTCTGTGGCCCATCGTCCTGGTGATCATCGCCGCGGTGTTCACGTATAACCTGTGCGTTCGTACGGGCGCCATGGACGTGATCGGCAGCATGATCACCTCCATCAGCAGCGACCGCCGTCTGCTGGCGCTGCTCGTGGCTTGGTGCTTCGGTGGCTTTATGGAGGGCATGGCCGGCTTCGGTACCGCTGTCGCCATTCCCGCCGGCATGCTCGCGGGCCTGGGCTTTGAGGCCGTGCCTGCCGTGCTCATCTGCCTGCTGGCCAACGGCGTGCCCACGCCCTACGGCTCCATCGGCATTCCCACGGTGTCCGTTGCCGACCTGGTGGGTCTGGATTCCCTTCACCTGGCGACCGTTCAGCTGGTGCAGCTCGCACCGTTCTTTGTGCTGATGCCGCTATTTATTGTGCTGGTTGCGGGCCGTGTTGCCGATGACCAGGGCAATGTCGCGAGTGTGGGCGAGCGCCTGCACGGTGTTGCCGGCGTGGCGTTGCTCTCCGGCGTGTCGTTTGTCGGCGCGGCTCTGGTCGTTGCCATGTTTGTGGGCCCCGAGCTGGCCGTGGTCGTAGGATCCATCGTTTCGCTCGCGCTGACAGCTGCGCTTGCCATGCGTGCCGAGAAGTCGGGGCATCTGGACGCACGCTTTCACATGAATATCGAGGCGGGGGAGAAGCTCACCGTTAAGTCGGCGCTTTCGGCCTGGTCGTGCTTCATCCTGATTTTTGTGTTGCTGCTGGGCACGTCTAATCTGGTGCCCGCTGTACATGCCGCGCTCGCGCCGTTTGCGAGCCACGTGCAGGTGTATTGCGGTGAGAATCCCGGTACGCTTACGTTTTCGTGGATCAACACGCCGGGCGTCTGGATTTTCCTGGCGGCGTTTGTCGGCGGTGCCATTCAGGGCGCTTCGCCGCGCATGATGGGCGAGGTGCTGGCCGCGACTGTGAAGCAGATGACGCCGACGGTGATCACGATGCTTTCGGTACTGGGCTGCGCCAAGGTGATGGGCTATGCCGGCATGATTTCGTCGATCAGTGCGTTTTGCATTGCGGTCGCCGGCGGTCTGTACCCGATTCTGGCTCCGTGGATCGGCGCAGTCGGTGCGTTCGTGACCGGCTCGGGCACGTCCTCGGGCATGCTGTTTGGTCCCATTCAGAGCCAGGCCGCCACTGCGCTGGGTGTGAGCGACTACTGGATGGTCGCATTGAACGCCCTGGGCGTCGCCGCCGGTAAGATGATCTCGCCGCAGACCCTCGCCATTGGTCTTGCCGCCGTGCACGTGTGTGGTAAGGATGCCGAACTCCTGGGCGCGGTGCTGCCCTACGCTGCCGGCATGCTGGTCCTGATGAGCGCCATAGCCATGCTCGGCCAAGGCCTGCCGCTGTAGTCGGCACTTAGGGACGTTCCTTATGTTCCGGCATCCGGGGACACTCCTTGAATGTTGCCTGTTCAAGAACGTCTCCAAAGACTAGTCGTTTAAGAACGTCCCCAATGACTAGGCCGCTTGTCTGCGATTTTTGACCGTTGGGCGGGCGCTTCACCATTGCCGCAAAAACGTTTTTGCATATCGGGTACAACGGGCTTTACGTGAGTAAAGTGCGCGCCGCGTCCACGTGTCGCGTTTTTAAAGGAGGCCCCATGCCTGGTGTTACCCCTGCAGAAGTTTTGTCCAACTTTGGTATTACGCTCGTTGAAGATCCCGCCGAGAATCAGCCCCGTCTGCTGGTCGATCTACCCGCCGCGGAGCTCGTCGAGCACGCTATCCGCCGCGAAGAAGGCCGCATGGCATCCAACGGCGCGCTGGTGATCGAGACGGGGGAGCGTACCGGCCGTTCCCCCAATGACCGCTTTATCGTCGACACCCCCGATGTTCACGACAAGATCGCCTGGGGTGCGGTCAACCGCCCGCTGTCCGTCGAGAGCTATGAGGCCATCAAGGCCGGCATCGTCGACTATCTCAACGAGCGCGACGTGTTCGTCACCCGCGGCATGGCAGGCGCCGACCGCAACCATACGCGTCGACTGCTCGTCGCCTGCGAGCGTGCCGGCCAGGCACTCTTTATTAAGCAGATGCTCGCCCGCCCGCTCGCCCGCGAAATCGCGCGCACCGGCGAGCCCGACTTCTGCGTGCTCGCGGCGCCCGGTTACCAGTGCGACCCTGCCATCAAGGGCCTCAACTCCAGCGCCGCCGTGGTCATCAACTTCCAGGAACGCGTGATTCTGGTCGCCGGTACCGGCTACTCCGGCGAGATTAAAAAGTCGATCTTTAGCGTCATGAACTATCTGCTGCCCGTCGAGGACGACGTGCTGCCCATGCACTGCTCGGCCAGCATGGATCCCGTCACGCACGAGACTGCCGTGTTCTTTGGCCTGTCCGGCACCGGCAAGACCACGCTTTCGGCCAATCCCACGCGCCTGCTGATCGGCGACGACGAGCACGGCTGGTCCGACATGGGTATCTTCAACATCGAGGGTGGTTGCTACGCAAAATGCGAGGGCCTGGACGCCTTCCACGAGCCCGAGATCTTCAATGCCGTCCGTTTTGGCGCCATCTGCGAAAACGTGGTGCTCGACGAGAACCGCAAGCCCAACTACGACGACATCTCGATCACGCACAACACGCGCGTGGCCTATCCCGTGGAGCACATTCCTAACGCGTGGACTAAGGGCATGGGCACCACTCCGAGTGTCGTGCTGTTCCTGACTTGCGACGCTTTTGGCGTGCTGCCGCCCATCTCACGCCTGACGGCCGATGCCGCCATGTACCACTTTGTGACGGGCTTTACGGCTAAGATTCCCGGCACCGAGGTCGGCGTCACCGAGCCCACGCCCACGTTCTCTTCGCTGTTCGGCGAGCCGTTTATGCCGCTCGACCCCATGGTTTACGCCAAGATGCTTGGCGAGCGCATTGCCGACGGCCGCACGCGCGTGTACCTGGTCAACACCGGCTGGATTGGCGGCGGCTACGGCGTGGGCCATCGCATCGAGCTTGCCTACACGCGCTCGCTGGTCGCGCGCGCCCTCGACGGCACCATCGAGGATAGCGAGTTCGTGCACGACGACATCTTTAACGTCGACATTCCCACGACGTGCCACGGCGTGCCCGATGGCATCCTGGTGCCGCGCCAATACTGGCAGAGCACCGCGCGCTATGACGAGGCCGCGCACAACCTGGCGGTGATGTTCGAGGAGAACTTCGAGAAGAAGTACTCGCACCTGCCCGAGTCCGTCAAAGCCGCCGGCCCGCACGCCCAGGTGTCCGCCGAGGCCCGTCATC
>CALLFD010000445.1 GCA_937997605.1 uncultured Collinsella sp.
CCCTTCTGGACGGGCACCGTCGGGGTCCTTCCCCACAGCAGATAATCGCCCAGCGTCTTAGCGCCGCGATACGCCAGGCTCGTCGGGTCCTTATAGACAATATTGGTAAAGATACCGCGGCGCATGGCCAGAGCACTTTCGGGAAACAGGTCGTTGCCGATCACCATGACCTGACCGGCCTTGCCGGTCGAGACGAGCGCGTCGGCAACCACTTCGGAACCAACGGCAAAAACGCTACAAATGAGCTCAGGGGCGTCCGGCGCACTCAAGCGCTTTTCGAGCTCATGCTCGAGTTGTTTGACTTGCGCATGGGCACCTGCAAGATCCTCAACCTGCCATGGAATATCACGTTCGCGCAGGTAATTGTGGAAGGCGCGGGCGGTTAGATAGTGCGAATCGGTATATGGGTCGCCTGTCAAAAGGAGCACGCGGGCGTCGGCCCCAGAAGCATGGACCAGGTTTGCCGCCTGCTCGGCCATAAGGCTACCCGCCGTCGAATAATCGGCCAAGCTCGCACCCAAACGATTCAAATGCGGACGGTCGCCGTCGACAAGCTCAATCGTCACGCCCGCCTCGGCGATCTGCCCCAAAAGCTCAGTCGCACGATCGTCGCCCGGCGCATAGGCGAGCAAGCCATCAATCTTCTCGCCCACCTGCAGACGCTCGTCGATTTGCTCGAGTGCATCAGCGTAGCCGCCCACGCCAAATTCAACGCGCTCAACCGTAATGCCCTGGTCGATGACCTCCTGTTCAAAGCGATTGCAGCCTTCCCACAGGTAACGGAAAAAGTACGCTCCCTCGCGCGATGCGCGGGGCAGGCAAAACACCAGATTGATGTCCTTGCGGCGCAGGCTTGAGGCACTTGTGTTGCGGTGATAGCCCATGGCCTCGGCCTTGGCGTTCACCTTGGCGCGTACGGATTCGCTCACGCCGGCCTTTCCCGTCAGGGCCTTGTGCACGGTATTGATGGAAACGCCAAGCTCGGCGGCTATGTCCTTCATGGTTACGCGAGCGCTCATGCGGTTACTCCGTTATAGATAAGTTGCCAATTAATAGTCCAGTTAACGATACCCCAAAAATACTCTTCGACTCGCCGTGCTCTCCCTCAAATGCACAAAGCGCCCCGCGAACGGATGCCCGCGGAGCGCTTGGATGTCCGGACCTTATTTGATACCGCGGCCCAAGTCTTCGGCGATTTTGTCTACACCCTTAAGTGCAGCGCACGTCTTTTTGTTGGAGCAATGCCCCGTGCAAACGCCACCCTGAGCGCAGTCGGCGCAGGTGCCCTTGCGGTAGATGCGCACGCACACGGCGACAAACGCAACGCCGATAACAGCCAGTACAACAATATCGATAGGTGCCATAGCAAGCCTCCTCTAGTTAACCGCCACTTACTTTACCCCATTTTCCACCTACCAAAAAGGGACAGGTTTATTTTGGTCGGTTTTATCTGCGGAAACGCCACATCTCCTCAATTGGTGCAAAGTAACCTGTCCCCCTTGCACCATCCCCAATGCACCAAAAAGCCCGGGTATCGCGAAGATACCCGGGCTCATGGAAAGGGGCTACCTTGATGCAGGATTAGGCAGAGGCGGCAGCAGATGCGGTGTTGGTCTCGTCCTCGTCGGTCCATGCATGCTTGGGCATGGGACGGAAGATCTGGAAGAGCATCGCAACCAGCAGCACGATGGCCACAACCGTCCAGACACCAAACTGCCCAAGGACCAGCAGGTTGTAGAACTGGTTGATGAACAGGCCGATGACCCAAGCGAAGGCGCACTCGTAGCCGATAGCAATCGCGGTCCACTTGCCGGAGTCCATCTGGTTGCGGATGGTGCCCATGGCGGCAAAGCACGGGGCGCACAGCAGGTTGAATGCGCCAAAGGCAACGCAAGCGCCCATAGTCGGGAACATGCCGGCGAACGCGGTCCACAGGCTCGGGTCAGTCTCGGCGGCGTCGGCCACGGACAGCAGCGAGCCGGCGGTGGCGACGACGTTCTCCTTAGCCACAAGGCCCGAGACGGTCAGCGCAGTTGCCTGCCAGGTGCTAAAGCCAAGCGGGGCGAAGATCCAAGCGACCAGGTTGCCCAGCATGGCGAGCACGGAGTAGTCCATGAACTCCTCGGGAATGCCCTCCATTGCAGGCAGGAAGCCAAAGGAGCCGTTGTAGCTACCAAAGTTGGAGAGGAACCAAACCACGACGGTGGACGCGAAGATGACCGTGCCGGCCTTCTTGATAAAGGCCCAGCAGCGCTCCCACACGTGCA
>CALLFD010000446.1 GCA_937997605.1 uncultured Collinsella sp.
CCCGTGGCGGTAATATCCACGATACGGTCGGTCATGCCGACGATGGGGCCCAGCTCGATGTTACCGTGCAGCGAGACGATATCGACATTCACGCCGCGCTCGGCATACCAAGCGCTCGCGATGCGCGGGTACTTGGTGGCCACGCGAAGCGACCCGCGGCGGGCATAGTTGCGCTCGGCCTGGCCAGCGCGCCACGCGGGCTCCGCCTCGATGAAGGTGCACAGGCCGTAGCCCAGATCGACCAGCTGCAGCAAGTTGAGGCCTGCCTCGATGAGCGAGTCCCAACCGCAGATGCCGCAATCGGCACCGCCACAGCCCACAAAGGCGGGCGCATCGCTGGGGCGCACAATGACAAACTCGATATCGCCGACCGTGCCCTCGCCGGCACGCGTGTCGCGGCCGTGCACGATGAGGTGACGACCGGGATCGCGCAGCTCCGAGACATCCAAGCCAGCAGCCTCGAGCACGCCGAGCGTGTCGGCCTTGAGCGAGCCCTTGGGCACGGCGATGCGCAGCGGACCCTCGACGCCGCGGCCCACGGCATGGTCACCATCGGAAGCAGCGTCCTCGGCCGAGGTGCGCGCAGCCTCCAGGCGCTCAAGCGAAAAGGCGAAACCCGCCGCCGGCACCTCGATGCCGTCGCCAAATGCGCCGGTAAAGATGGAGTCGTAGCGTCCGCCCGAACCCACCGGATCGGGCAGGCCGCCGGCATAGGCCTTAAAGACCAGGCCCGTGTAGTAATCAAACGAGTTCATGATGGAGAAGTCGAACGACAGCACCTGGGCGCCCTCGGGAGCCAGGCCCTCGACCAGGGCGCGCAGCTCGCGCGTCAGCGGCGCGACAATGCCCGCCGCCGTCAGCAGCGCGTCGACGCGGTCGAGTACCTCGGCGCCGCCGTGCAGGCGCGGCAGCTCGCTAATGGCAGCCTTGACGGCCTCGGGCTCGGCGCTTGCCGCCACACGGGCATCGAGGCCCACAAAGTCGTTGGCGTGCACGCAACGCAATGCCTCGGCAGCCAGTTCGCGATCCCCACAGGCCGCGAGCAGCTCCTTAAACGGACGCACGCTACCTGCGATAATGCGCGCATCGGGCAGTGCCAGCTTGCGCACGGCCTCGGCCACCAGCGAGACGATCTCGACATCGCCCGTGGTATCACCCGCACCGATAAGCTCAAAGCCCAGCTGCGTAAACTGACGCGAGCCACCGGCATTGCGCTGACACTCGCGGACCACCGGCGCCTCATAGCGCAGGCGCAGCGGCAGATCGGCCGCGCGCATGCGAGTCGAAACCAGGCGAACGATCGGCAGCGTGTTGTCGGGACGGACCACCAGCAGGCGACCGTCGTCATCAAAAAGCTTGAACGGCGTGTCCGCGATGCGGCCGCCTTCCTCGAGCGAACCCTTGTCCTCGAGCAGCGGCGTCTCGACCGGCAGGTAATGATGCTCCCTAAAGCAGCCCTTCACCGTCAGCGCAATCTCCTCGCGCGCCTGAGCCTCCTCGGGCAATATGTCCCGGAATCCCCACGGTGTGGCCGTCATCTGGTGAGCCTCCTCATGCTGTGTTTCATATAGAACAGAAGACCGGCATAGCTCCGCCGGTCTTCTGGGTACTTTAGCATACTAGAGTGTTTGCGGGGAAAATCTATCGCAGCCGCTCACGCCGTATTCATTTGGAAACATAGGGCAGATCGCCGCAACCCAAACCCGCCTAGGCGCCAATCGCACGACGATACTCTGCCATCACCTGCGCATCGGCAGCTGCGGGGTCGGCGAAATAGCGCCCGTCATAGGTCTCGGCCGAAACAACTCCGCGATAGCCGCGCGCCACCAGCCTATCCAGGTCGGCGCGCATATCGCGGTCGCCGTCACCCCAGGCAAGATGCGTCGTGCCATCTGCCGCAACATCGACAAAATGCACGTGGGCGACATCATCGCCAAGCAGATCGAAATAATCGTCGATGGTATCCCCTGCCACCGCCATAGCGCCCAAATCCAGACACGCCTTAAGTGCCGGATGATCAACTGCCTCGATCATGCGCTTCGTGTCGGCCGCCGAGTTCACGATCATCGACTCAACCGGCTGTAGGGCCTCGAGCACCAGTCGCACGCCGCGCTCTCCCGCATGCTCGGCAATCGCACGCAGCATCGAGGCGCTGCGACCCCACGCGTCCTCGATCGGCTCGTTCAAAAATGCCCAGCCGCTCGAAACCATGACCTGCTCGGCTCCAAGTTCCGCCGCGATATCCACAACGTTCTTAAAGTACGCGA
>CALLFD010000447.1 GCA_937997605.1 uncultured Collinsella sp.
GCGAAGCCGGTGCGGATCCGCGCAGCGGATGCGCGGAATCCTATACGCCGCACCATTTGAGATTAAAGCTCCCGGCAACGGGGGCTTTTCTTTTACGTAAGCACTGCATGGATTCGAACCTCGGTCGAGGCGCGGGCGTCAAGAAAACGCGGAGCGTTTTTAGCGAGCGGGCGAGCACGCCGGCAGGCGGGCGAAGCCGGTGCGGATCCGCGCAGCGGATGCGCGGAATCCTATACGCCGCACCAATTGAACTTGAAGCCTCCGGCAACGGGGGCTTTTCTTTTAGGCGGACGCCGCATGGGTTCGAGCCTCGGTCAAAGGGGACTATTTCTCATCGACTCGTGTAAGATTTCGAGTATGCGCCTCGGTGAGCCCGTGGCGCGCTCTTTCTTTAGACGACCGATTAGGGTGATATTTCGTGGCAGAGCGTCCGACATACAAGCTCAGGTTTCTTGATCCCAAAAAGCGCTTTCCGGCCATGCCCGAGCAGCCTGCGGGACGCTCGTATGGCGTGGTTTGGAAGCTCTTTGGCGAGGACCCGCATGAATCATGCTATGTCGTCGAATTCGTCGGCAAAAGCCATGTGTCGCTTTTGGGCTACGTGAGCGTTTCGGGTGAGGTCTATAAGGTGGACCGTCCCGTTAACGAAGTATCGCTGCCCGACGATCCCGACATGCAGCTGATTCTTGACGAGTCCGATTCCAACATCGGTGAGATTGCAGTCAGGGGTACCGATGGGACGATGCGCTCCCGGGCGCGAGTCATCGGCTCTCCCGAAGGCACCATGCGCGAACAATCCGATCGCGAGACGTGGAATTCGACGCGCAGCCTTCGCTACGGCGAGTTCATGGCCTCGATGTTCTTGCGTTACGTGATATTCGCCGATTCTGAAAACGCTGTCTCAGACACGGCAGGCGGCGACGGCCTCGACGAGGGTATGAAAAATGCCGTCGACAAAATCAAACTTGTAAAACTCCCCGAGCCGGTTGAGGTACTGCTGGGTTTTGAAAAGCTTATTCACTGCTTCCGCAAGATAATCATTGCTTACTTC
>CALLFD010000448.1 GCA_937997605.1 uncultured Collinsella sp.
CGCGCGCGGCGAGCAACCCCTGGCCGCAGTGGCCCAACGTGAAGAAGACCGATTATGGCCAGCAGGAGGCCATCGCTGCCATGGGTGGCGAGATGCGCGCCTGGGGCGTGGATACCCTCGAGGTGCTGCTGGACAAGAAAGGCGCGGCCGCGGGTCTGCGTGTGGTCAATCTGGACTGGTCGGCCGGTAAGCCGGAGCGCATCGCGGGCTCCGAGCACGAGGTGCCGGCGCAGTTGGTGCTCATCGCCTGCGGCTTTACGGGCCCGGAGCACGGTGTGTTCGACGCCGTTGGCGTGCCCGTTGCCACTGCTGGTCGTCCGCTGCCTGTGATGGCTGCCGAGGGCTCGCATCTTGCGGCGCGTGTCGACGGCGTCGCCGCGGGCGCCACACCGGTATACGTGGCCGGCGATGCTCGCAATGGCAGTTCGCTCGTGGTAAGCGCCATGGCCGACGCCCTGGCCTGCGCTGCCGAAGTCGCCGAGGCGCTGGAGCTGTAACGTAGTCATTTAAGAACGTCCCCAATGACTAGTCATTTTTTTGTCTAGTCGTTGGGGACACTCTTTGCGAGCGATTTGCTCGTTTGTTGACGTACGGGTGTTCATTTGTCGACTTCTTGGGCTGTGGTCACCTGTTGTTTCTGTGGTGGCTGTGGGTATCTGGCTCAAAAGGACGGGTTGGCCGTCTATGTTTACCTGCGATTTTGTTGCGGTGCGCATTTTCGGTCAAGCTTTTAGTCAAGTGTTTGGTCAGCATCTGGTTTGCAGCCGGAGGCCTATTTTGCCCGCGCTGGTCGTGGCTGCCCACCCTCCTCGTAAGCTCAAATTGAGGTCCATCAGTTTGAGGAGGATGCCATGACTGATCACGCTTTAGGCCGAGCGCAGCTAGCCGAAGCCGTCGGCAACGATATTGCCGACATGGCCCATTTTTGGATGCTGCGGAAGTTCCAGTTTTTGGAGCCGGCGCGCGAACAGTTCGAGATCATTGTCGACCCGTGGCTCAGCTATTGCACCGAGCCTTCGCAAAACGAAATCATGGCCTACAACATGGCATTTACCGATTGGCTGCTCTTCGAGCGCTCCTATCGCCATGGCAAGACGCTGCTCGAGCTGTATGTTGAAGAGCCGCCGACATCGCTTTCGCCTGCCTCGCTCAAGCGGCTCGAGCAGGTACACGACACGCAGTATTTCTCGCGCTTTGGCATTTTGGACAAGGATCCTGCGACTGGTATGGTCGCGCTGAAGGACACGCGCGCCGACCGTCGCTTTGATGTCTACGACCCGCATATCGTGCAAAAGGAGCATTGGAGCGACGGAGCGATTGCGGTGCGCCTCGCCTGCGTCGACGATGTCTGGCTGACGGCGGGACAACTCTATCTGTATGACATCGCACGCCTGAGTGACACGGCGGTCGATGGGCCTGGTGCGGTGCATCCGGAGGACCTGCAGGATGGCTTTGACACCTCGTGCATCAGTTTCTTCTTGCGTCTGGTCCGCGACATCATGGGCGCCCAGGGGCGGTACGTAAAGTCGCTCAACATCTACGAGCAGGAGTGGGAGTAGGGGATGTTACTGGTGTCGCTCTGCTGCCCCTGACTTTGTCTCAATCTGTAACGTTTAGGGACAAAAAACCGGTCTACCTGTTACAGATTGAGACGAACGCTTGGGCGCCGCTGGTTTGTCTAAATCTGTAACGTTTGGGGGGCTGGAGAACGTCTAACTGTTACAGATCGAGACGTTTGGCACCTGGTTGGGGGAATGTCTCAATCTGTAACATCTACAGGCCAAAACTCGACCTACCTGTTACAAATCGAGACAAAGGTTGGACGCGGTGTCGAAAGATCTCGATCTGTAACATCTAGCGGCCAAAAATCGGTCTTCCTGTTACAGATCAAGACATTTGTCAGCGGAGGCAACGGTGACGATGGTCCATTTGTCTGACGTGGTGGTGATGAAAGTGTCTAATACCGTTCTCAAACACAAACATGCGACTCGCAACACGTTGGCGCG
>CALLFD010000449.1 GCA_937997605.1 uncultured Collinsella sp.
TCCTTGAGCTTGCGCTCCATAACGTTGGTGCGCGTGGTGATGATGCCCTCGACCGTCTTTCCTGCGGTCTCGATCTGCTGTTGGGCGCGGCGCAGCGCCTTTTGATAGCGCGGCAGCTCGGCCTTGACAGCGGAGAGCACGCGCAGTACATCGTCGGTGCGTTTTTGCAGCTTAAACGTTTGGTAACTCATCTGTAGGCTGTTGAGAATGGCCGCCATGGTGCTAGGGCCGGCAACGTTGACGTGATAGTCGCGGCCCAGGGTCTCGATAAGCCCGGGGCGGCTGACGACCTCGGCGTACAGTCCTTCAAACGGCACGAACATGATGCCAAAGTTGGTCGTTGCCGGCACACTCAGGTACTTTTCGCAGATGTCCTTGGCCTCGCGCTTGACCATGGTGTCGAGCGTCTTGCGCGCAGCCGCCACGGTCTCCGCATCGCCCGACTCCTGCGCGTCGAGCAAGTGCTCGTACGCGTCGCCCGGAAACTTGGAGTCAATCGGCAGCAGCACGGGATCGCCCTCGTCCACCGGCAGCTTGACGGCAAACTCAACGCGCTCCGAGGCGCCGGGCTTGGTGGCGACATTTTCCAGATACTGGTCGGGCGTAAGGATGTCCGCCAGGATTGCACCCAGCTGCACCTCGCCCAAAATGCCGCGCGCTTTTACATTGCCCAGCACGCGCTTGAGGTCGCCCACGCCGGTGGCAATGGACTGCATATCGCCCAAACCCTTGTACACGGCCTCGAGCTGGTCGCTCACCTGCTTAAACGATGCCGACAGGCGATCGTTGAGCGTGCGGGAGAGCTTCTCGTCCACCGTCGCGCGCATCTGATCGAGTTGCACGTTGTTGTCTTTGCGGATAGCACCCAGCTGGGCATCGACCGTCTCGCGCACCTTGTCCAGGCGGTGCTCGATGCCCTCGCGGTTGGCACCGAGCTGTTGGGCCGTCTCGCGGCGCAGGTCATCCATCCGGTCACCAGCTTGCGAAAACTCGCGTGCGATGGTCAGGTAACGTTGCTGCTCCACGGCCGCATCTGTCGTCTGCTGCTGCGCGATGGCATTGGCCGTGCGGCGAGTTTCGGCCAGCGCGACGTTCAGGGCATCGAGCGCGTTGTTGGCCTGCTCGAGTGCTGTCAGCGTTTCCGCGCTACTGTCGCCACGCTCCCGCAACTCGGCACGCAGGCTCTTGAGCTGGAGGGCGCAAGCCACAGCAACCCCCACCGCCACCAAGGCGATCACAACAAGCACAATATCAATAGCAGACATAAACTCCGCCCAACAAACCCAATCGAGCACCAATCAAAACCGCGATCAATCTTACCCCGCCATACGCACCGGGCGCCCGGCCCCTTCTTGGGCGCCCCTCTCCTCCGCATATTCCATAATGCGGCGCGCCGTCTCCCTGCTCACCTTTGAGTCATCACCGGCTAAATATGCGTACACGTTTCCCTTATTCAGATTCAAATCGCGGCAGAGACCGTAGCGCGTTACGCCCGATTCC
>CALLFD010000450.1 GCA_937997605.1 uncultured Collinsella sp.
CCATTATTGACGCCAGCCATCAGCGAAGAGCCCAGCGTAGAACCAAGCTGCACGGAGAAAGAAGGCTTCTTGTCCGGCGAAGCAACGGGAGCGTCCGGCGCCTTATTCGAGTCGTCCTTGGAATCATCGGAATCAGGCGTTACATCAGAGCCGGAGCCATTGTTAGAGCCGGTGCCAACGGACGAATCGCTCGAGCCGGTAGATGAGTTAGAGGTGTCAGCGTCGGTCGAACCAGAAGCGTCGCTGTCCGTATTGCCGACAGAGCTTGAAGACGAATCGCCCGCAGCAGAGCCGTTCGAATTGGAGCCGTTCGAGGTAGAGCCGTCGTTGGTAGTGCCGCCAGCAGAGCCATTACCGTCAGCATCGGTCGAGGGCGCATCCATCCTGTCATCGTTGACATCGTCACTCGAGCCGTCATTCGAATCAGGTATCGGCGAGGGCGCCGGCGTAGGCTCGGGCTGCTCGGGCTTGTTGTCCTTCGCAGCGGCAGCCTCGTCCTCGGCGATATAGACCAGGCAGTCCTTTAGCTCATTCTTATAACGATTCTTCCAGCCCTCATGATACTGGGGCTGACTTGAAAACTTGGTGGCGACATTGTTGACCACGCTATTGGAGAGCGCCGTCACAAACTCGCGGTCGGACATATCGTTGGAAAGATTCGCCCAGCGGAAGAAGTCTCTGCAGCCACCGGTGCCGCACATGTTGGTGATGCTCCACACCATGCCCTTGACGCAATCGGCGCGGCCCGAAATATCAATACCCAGGCCGCTCTTGAGCCACGCTTCGGTCACCGCATAGTACGAGTTGTACGCATAGGCATCTTGAAGTGCTGAGAACTCAACAGGATCGGTGTTGTAAGCACCCTGGAAAGCCTCCTGCGCGATACGGCCCAGCTCGGTGAGCTGACCGTTCTCGGACATGGGATTGTTCGCGTTGGAAATCTCGCTGCCGCGATCAATCGCTTCCTTGAGCATACCGTATTTTTCGGGGCTGTAGTTGTAGACCTGCTTCATAAACGGAATGAGCGACCAACGACGGTCGAACTGGTAATAGCCCAGCGCGTTGTAGCCGTCACCATACGAAAAGCCCTGGTTATAGTTGCCATGGCTCTCATATTTGGTGAAGTACTTCATCTCGGGAGTCACGTTGACAAACGAAACGCCCTGGACCGACCTCAGCACGCCCGAGAAAGACTGCTGGGTGTAGAGACCTTTGTCGATATCGGTGGCATCCGAGGCAACGCCCGGCGTGGGCTCCTCGGCAGCGGCGGGTGCCGGCGCGGAAACGGCGCCAAACGAAAGCGCCAGCGTCAGGCCCGCGACAATCGCGGAATGCTTGGGCTGCATAAGATCCTCCCTGCATTGGTGTAGTTAAAGTGCAGTTTGCAAAGATAAAAATAAGTATTGCAGCTCGCCCGTTGTTGCACAACAACCCCTCGGTAAACGGCAACAACCCTCCGCGAAATCTTAAGGAATTAAACAAACTGGTCGTCGGGCGCCATCAGAAGCTCGCCGTATCGCTCCATCAGCCCGTCCCTCAACTGACAGAAAGCGGGGATATAGACGTTCAAGATGCGCTGAATCAAGTCTTGAGCGAGCTTGTTGTCGTAGATATGGACGTTCGTATTGCGGTCTCTGAGCATATCTAGCCAGGCCGCCTCATCAATAAAGTCGTAGAATCGGTACGACTCCTTCAAGATGGCACGAGGAGACCCCGACGCGGCAAGCGTGGCGCCTTCATACTCGAGCAGACGCTTAAGGAGCTTCCAGCTCAGTTCAAATTGAAGATTGAACTTATTAATCAATCCACTCTGAACAAAATCATTGTTGAGATCCTGATTGGGCGCATCCTCAAGATTCGCCAAGGCACTGGCAAAGTTCTCATATTTTTTCATACAGAATCACACCATCCCTGGCAATTTCATCGAGCAATTGCTGCGACAAGGACTCGTCGAGATTGACGACATCTACATCTAAAAGAGTATCAAGACGCTCCTCGATCAAATATGAGAAACGGCCGAAATCCCGACAACCTGCTACGGCGATGTCAATATCGCTCTTGGGTAAGTTGTCGCCTCGAGCACGAGAACCAAACAGCACAACCTTCTCGGCGTCACATTCCCGAGCAAAAACTTCGATTTGTTTGCACACCTTGTCGAGAGATGCCATTTGCAGCCCTACAGCTTAATGTCAAAGTTGATTTCGGGAACGGCGGCCAGGTCGGCCAACGTCACGCCGTCGACGTACTTTTCGATCACGTCGTCCAGGCCGCGCCAGAACTTGACGGTCGAGCAAAGATCGCTGCGAGTGCAGCTGTTGTCGATGCCATCGCACGCCACTGGAGCCGTGCTGCCCTCGACGGCGCGCAGGATGTCGCCGGCACGCACCTCGGCCGGGTCCTTGGCCATCATGTAGCCGCCGCCCTTGCCGCGCACGCTCTTAAGCAGGCCCGCCTTCATAAGCGGACGAACCAGCTGCTCCAGATACTTTTGTGAGATATGCTCGCGGTCGGCAACCTCGCGCAGGGCAATCTTGCCCTCGGCGTCGCCCAGCGCCGCGATATAGATCATCAGCCGGAGGGCATAGCGGCCCTTGGAAGAAATGAGCATACCTACCCTCCCATCGCATCTGGGACAACATAACCAGGTTTGTTTGTCCCAAATCTTAAGTAAATGGGACAAACACAACAGGTTATTTTGTCCCAGAATTTGAAAAGTCGAGTGGATTAGTCGGGTTTTCCCTTGACTAACGCCGAACCCATAGTAACTTTATTCCGAGAAGATTCCTAGGGTTTAGTACACCTATGAGTACACCATATACAGAGAGGGACAGCATGAGCGCAAATCCGCTGCTTTCCATCGAAGGTCTGACCGCCTCCGTGGACGAAAAGACCATCCTCCACAACGTCAACCTCAACGTCGCCGCCGGCGAGACCCACGTGCTGATGGGACCCAACGGCGCCGGCAAGTCCACCCTCGGCCACCTGGTCATGGGCGACCCCGTCTACACGGTCAACGACGGCCGCATCGTCTTTGATGGCCAGGACATCACCGAGCTCACCACCGACAAGCGCTCGCGCGCCGGCCTGTTCCTGAGCTTCCAGGCCCCAGTCGAGATTCCGGGCGTGCCGCTGTCGAGCTTTTTGCGCGCCAGCATCGCCGGCCGCCCCGGCCTGGAGATGAAGGGTAAGGAGTTCCGCCGCCGCGTGAAGGAGCGCGCGGCCGAGCTCAACATGGATACCGCCTATCTCAACCGCGAGCTGGGCGTGGGCTTCTCGGGCGGCGAGAAGAAGAAGGTCGAGATGCTCCAGCTTTTGCTGTTGCAGCCCAAGCTCGCCATCCTGGACGAAACCGACTCCGGCCTGGACGTCGACGCCCTTTCCACCGTCAGCCATGGCATGGACGCCTACCGCAAGAGCTGCGACGGCTCCATGCTCATCATCACGCACAACACGCGCATCCTGGAGCACCTGGATGTCGACCGCGTCCACGTTATGGTCAAGGGCCACATCGTGCGCGAGGACGACGCCTCGCTGATCCCCTGGATCGACAAGAACGGCTTTGAGACCTTCGAGCGCGAGGCCGCCGAGCAGCGCGCCCAGGCCGAGGCCGCCGCTGCCGAGCAGCAGGCGTAAAGGGGCAACGCAATGACCAAGAACCGCACCGAGGTCGCGGACATCGACCGCAGCCTCTACGACTTCACCTATGGCGAGGAGGGATTCGAGCGCCTCGACGCCGGCATCACGCCCGACATCGTGCGCGAGATCAGCGCCAAGAAGGACGAGCCGCAGTGGATGCTCGACCTGCGCCTCAAGTCCCTCGAGATCTTCAACCGCTTCCCCGACCCGACGTGGGGTCCCTCCATCGAGGGCCTGGACATGGACAACATCGTCACCTACGTCAAGCCCAACACCGACCAAAAGCACGACTGGGAGTCGGTGCCCGACGACATCAAGAACACCTTTGAGCGCCTGGGCATCCCCGAGGCCGAGCGCAGCTACCTGGCGGGCGTTGGCGCGCAGTACGACTCCGAGCTGGTCTACCACAACATGCAGGACACGGCGTCCAAGATGGGCATCGTCTACTCCGGCATCGAGGAGGCCCTGCACGATCCGCAGTGGGAGCCGCTCATCCACGAGAAGTTTATGACGCTCATCCCGCCCACCGACCACAAGTTTGCGGCCCTGCACGGCGCCGTGTGGTCGGGCGGCTCTTTTGTCTACGTGCCCAAGGGCACCAAGCTCAATTTTCCGCTGCAGAGCTACTTCCGCCTCAACGCCAAGGGCGCCGGCCAGTTTGAGCACACGCTCATCATTGTCGAAGACGACGCCGACCTGCACTTTATCGAGGGCTGCTCCGCGCCCAAGTACAACGTGGCCAACCTCCACGCCGGCGCCGTCGAACTCTTTGTGGGCAAGCGTGCGCACCTGCGCTACTCGACCATCGAAAACTGGTCCAAGAACATGTACAACCTCAACACCAAGCGTGCGCGCGTGGACGAGGACGGCGACATCGAGTGGATCAGTGGCTCCTTCGGCAGCCACGTGGGCTACCTCTACCCCATGAGCGTGCTCAATGGCCGCCGCGCCCGCTCGAGCTTTACCGGCATCACCTTTGCCGGCGCCGGTCAGAACCTCGACACCGGCTGCAAGGTCGTGCTCAACGCGCCCGAGACCTCGGCAACGGTCGAGACCAAGGGCATCTCCAAAAGCGGCGGCATCCAGACGTTCCGCAGCTCCATCGTGGCCACGCCCAAGGCCGAGGGCTCCAAGGCAACCGTGAGCTGCCAGTCACTGATGCTCGACGACCAGAGCCGCTCCGACACTATCCCCGCCATGGACATCCGCGCCAAGAACGTCAGATCGGAAGAGCGTCGGGTAGGGAAAGAGTGTCAC
>CALLFD010000451.1 GCA_937997605.1 uncultured Collinsella sp.
TGTTTGTGGGCGTCACGTTTTTGAGCATCGGCTACCAGGCCATGAAGGCCATCGCAACGTTCTTGGTCACCTGGTACAACTACTTTAGCCGTCGCTTATTCCTCGAGGGCGCACAGTCGTAGTTTGTTCGACATTTGCTTGAAGGTATAACCGGTTGGAATTCTCGTTCCAACCGGTTTTTTGTTTGCAGAGAGACCCGGCGAGCCAGTCCCATTCGCATAAAGACGGGCGGCTCGGATGTTTGTCCGAACCGCCCGCATGGCGTGTTATGTCGAGGCATTTAGCCCGTTACGTAATACCAGACGACACTGTCGCCGTTGTGTAGGACGTAGTTGCTGCACGCCGTGTTGGGCGCCACGCCGTTGACGGAGTACATCCAGCCACTCGTGCCGCCGTGCTCCTTCTCGGCCAAACCGCCAATGGCGGCGACATACGTGCCGTACGACGAGCCATGCGCATTCACGGAAAGGCCAAGGGCGCACAGGGCATCGTAGGCAGTTGCGCCCTCGTTAAAGGTAAAGGTGCCACCAGAAGACACGGGATTGCCCACAGCGCTCGATGTGACCGCAACCGTCACCGTGACGTAACCAGGCTGCTGCGAGCCGCCCTGATTGCCCGCAGAGGCGTTGCCGCCGTTGGATGCAGACCCACCGCCAGACACCGAGCCGCCGCCCGAAGAAGAGCCGTCAGAAGAACTCGATCCACCGGCGGATTCAGAGCCCTGTCCAGCAGACGCGTTGTTGGACGTCTTGCCGCCCTTGTCTTCGGACTTCTTCTCCTTCGAATCCTTTTTTGCGTCCTTGTCCGAAGATTCGGAATCGTCCTTGGAGTCCGATTCATCCGACTCCTTGGATTCAGAGTCCGCGGCATCAGAAGACGAGGAACCCGCCTCTGTCTTGTGAGAGGCAGCAGAGCCAGAGTCGGCAACGCTCTTCCCCGCCACGGCCCGAGTGATCCAATCGATGGACCAAGCACCGCTGGAAGAAGGTTGGACAAAGCCTAGCGACACAACGATCAAAACGGTGCAGGCGGCCGTCAGGGCGCCAACAAGTGCCTTGCGCCGCGGGACGGACGCCGCCGAAGCGGCGCCCTTTTGCTTTGTATCGTTAAGCTGGATGAACGACGAGTCGGGCTGCTTGGACTCGACGTCCTGTGGCTTACTGGACACAGCCCCCACCTACCGACGCTTGGTAAACACGAACACGCCGATGACGGCGAGACCGATCACGCCGGCCGCCACGCCGGCGATGGCGAGCGGGTTGAAGCCAGACTCCTGCGAGGGAGCCGCAGCGGATTTCCTGGCAGCGGTCGATGCAGACGAGCCCGTGTCGGACTTGCCGGACTTGTCATCCTTCTTGCCGGACTTCTTGTCCTTCTTGCCGGACTTATCGGATTTCTTCTTGGAATCCTTATCGTCCTTGGTCTCGGTCGTAGTCGTGGTAGACGACACCGGCTTCTTACCCGGAGCAACAGCACCGCCAGTTTGCTGGCCGTTTGTGCCGTTACCGGAGCCGGAACCAGCACCAGCATTACCCGAACCGCCATTGCCGCCAGCAGAGCCTGAGCCACCGTTACCACCAGGGTTAACAGCATTCTTGATCCACTTGGCATACAGCGTCATATCAGCCGTCACCGCAACGCTAAAGTCATACGCCTCCGTACAAGCCTCGTCGGTATACCAACCAGCGAAGGTGTAGCCCTTGCGCGTCGGATCGGCAGGCTTGGCGACAGAGCCGTTGGCGGCCGTAGTCTGAAAATCGACCTTGGACCCCTCGCCAGCGCTAAACGAAACCTTAACGCCAGCATTCAGCTTAAACAGCGTGCCTGAGTCGTTGATGTAGTACAAGTTGCCCTGGGCATCACAAGCGATTGGCGAGTCACAGAAGTTGTAGTGGCCCGTTGCGCTAAACACACCAGAAGCCTCAGCGTCACCCAACTTGTAACGATATACGCCACCGCCTGAGGTGTAGTTAACGAAATCAGGGCTCTCGCCGTAGTTAACCGTGAAGTAGACATACGCGTCTTTGCCCTGAACACTCACGAGCGGAGCGCCCTTGATGCCGCCAGCAGGAAGCGCAGTGCCATCAGCAGACGAAACCAGCGTCTTGGCAAAGTTGTTGGCCGGATCAATAATCGCCAGCGCAGAGCCGCCAGCAACCTCGCCGCCAACAATCAGCTTGCCATCATGCGTCGTCGTAGGCACGCATGCACATCCCGTAAGGCCAAGGTCGACCACACGCTCCTCGGTAATACGCGAAGCGGCATCCGCATCGCGTGAGTCACCATCAGAAATCGCCAAGACGTGCAGCTTGCCGTCGCGCGAGATGAGATAGGCATGGCTGCCGTCAGCCGAAAGCACGCAGGTGGAGTTGACAACAGCACCAACCGAAACCTTTCCGAGCACATCGCCCGAAGACTTGCTGAGCATCTCGACGGTACCGGCACTGGTGGGAACCAAGACATAGTCATCGCCCACCGTAGCGCCTGTCCAGTAATAGCCCTCATCAGCATTAACATGCTGCCAAGAAACAGCGCCGGTCAGGATATTAATACGCGTCAGATGACCGTTATTGTACGTACTCGTTCCATAGTCGACATCAACGGTGCCGACATAGAGATAATTGCCATCAATTGTCAGCTGAGAATTCGACTGAGCAGTCTCGCTCACGGAGTCAGTGACCCAAACCGTTGTGAGCGCGTCAGCCGTCAGGGCTTGGACCGCACCGCCGTCAAGCGGAACGATAACCAAACCGTTCGCATAAATCGGGCGCGAGGTGTAACCGACCGCAGCCTTAAGATTCGACTCGGCAAGAACCTTGCCCGACTTGGCGTCAATCTTTAGCAAACGCTTGTTGACGGCAAGATACACGTTGCCGTTCACGACAATAGGTTCACTCGCGTTGGGATACGCCGAACCAGAATACGCCTTCCAGTCGAACGTCCAAGAGCTCGCTAGCGCACCCGTAGGCGTCGAAACGTTCTCGACCGCCGCATTGGACTTGCCGTCCCAATCGGACTTCCAATCGGTCGGACGTGGGGCGCTCGGATTGACTACGACCCCGTCGGGATTAGGCACCGTATCGGCGGCAGCATAAGCCCAGACGATCTCGTCACGCGACTTGAGCACGTAGTCACTATCGAGCTGAGAACCGGGAACACCGTTAACAAAGTACGACCAAGCGCCGGCCAACTTAGTGCCGTCAAGCGGAGAGACAAGGCTGTGAACGCCCCAGAAGCCCAGCTGATCGTACATCTCGGACTTGATGCCCAAGGCATCAAAGTAGGCGGCAGTGGCGTCCTTGATCGTCGTGCCCTCAACAAACACCTGCGTCGAAGGATCGGTCCAGCGCTGTGCCTTATCGTCCTTCTTGCCGATAATCTCCATCAAGACAGAAACCTGACCGGGCATGGTGCCATCGGAACCATAAACCCAGGCAATCTCATCGCCGGCCTTGAGCGTGTAGTTGCCTGCGCCGACATTGGCCTTCTTGCCGTTGACAAAGAACTGCCAGAATTTCCAGGTGCTCTCATTAACCTGCTCGGTCGAAAGCGTCACTTTCTTGTCGAACGGCGAGGTCAACGAATTGAGGAACCAGCCATAAGAGCCCGTACCCGTAGCGGCACCAATTCCTGCCTGCTTAAATACCTGCTCGGAAAGATCTGCGGCAGTTGCGCCCTCTTCCACCAGCGAGGTCGTAGGTTGCGCCCACGTCTGTTGAGCACCCGAAGCGTCCTGACCGATAACGGTGCAGCTTACCGAAAGCTGGTCGGTGGGTGCAGCGTCGCCGTACTTCGAGTAGCACCAGACGACAGAGTCGCCCGCCTCGAGCTTGTAGTTGCCAGCGCCCACAGATGCAGCGACGCCGTTGATGAACAGCTGCCAATAGGCGCCCGTAGCATGGTCGTATGCAAGGGTGCAATCGGCATCGAAAGGCGACGTAATGGAATTGAGCACCCAACCCCAAGAGCCGTTGGGGTCGTAATCGGCCTTGAGGCCAGCCTGCTTAAAGAGCTCCTCGGAAAGATCGGCGGCAGTCGAGCCGTTCTTGAGCGTGTACTGCGAAGCGGCAGCCCACGTCTGCTGCTTGCCCTTGGCGTCGATGCCAATAACCGAGCACGTCGCTGTGACCTCGGGGCTGTTTTGACCACTCGTGCCCACGACCGTCAACGTTGCCGAGACATCCTGGTTGGCAAGCTTGGCATACGTGGCATTATCGGGATAGCGCTCGGCATAGCGAGCGTACTTCTCACTCGTCAGGCGCGAGGAAACGACAACCTTCGTGTTGTACTGCGGCTGCGTGACCTTGAGATTCTCTGCGGAGACAATAGAGCTGTTGCTCGACTTAAACAGACGCCAATCCTGCCCGGACATCGCGTCATAGCCAGGCAGATCCACCGGAACAATACCAAGGGACGTCGAATCGGTCGTCGCCTTGTCGTAGCTCCACGCGAGCTTACCGTCGGCGTCGAGATACGCCTTCTGGAACGCGTGCATGTCCGCCGAAACGGCATTGGCCTCCTGGCCATTCAGAATGGCGGCAGCATAGCCGGCCTTCGCCTTTTCCATAAGAGAAAGCTCGGCATCGAGCTCGCCCTGATCCTGCGGGGCAATCGCAAAGTCGAGGGTCTTGCTTGCCGTGACCTCGGCGTTTGACTTATCGGTCACCGTGAGGGTGATCTTGGTCTTCGCTGCCTCGGTGCCAGGCAGCGGCTGATAGACCGTGCCTTTGTAACCGTTAAACGTGATGTCATCGGTACTGGCGGAGTACTCGACCTTGAAGTACTTGCCGTCGATATTGAGCGTGCTCGTGCGCGGCATCTGCAGGTCGGCGGTCAGGCCATCCTTGTTGGCAACCGTTTCGGTGCCGGAGTACTTGATATTGTCGTAGGTAAAGGCCGCATCGACCTTCTCCTGCAGTGCTTTCTTGTCGGCGGCAACCTTCTCGGGATCGCCCTTAACGGTCACGGCGAAGTCGTGCGAGCCCTCGACATCGCTCGGGCCACCGCTCACAAACGAAACGGTCGCGGTCAGCGTTACGGTGCGATCGCTCGAAACGCGCGTCACCTTGCCGGTGTAGTCGTCCCAGCCATAACCGGACGGCCAAATGACATCGCCGTCGGAGCTCTTCCAGCTAACCTCGAACTTGCTCTTGGAGCCTGCGCGGTACGGAAGCGTGAGATTGGACGTAACGGACTCGGCCGAATCGCCCGCAGCGTAACCGATGGCAACCTGCTCGGCGGCATCGTCGAGCATCTGCTGCACACGAGCCTCGTCCCTAGCAACCTGCACCGACTTACTGGGCTGGTAATACTCGGTCTTGCCATCGCGCGACAGCTCAAACACGACGTCGGCGCTACGCAGACCGTCAATGTTGTAACCGGTGTAGTCGTTGGGGTCAATGAAGAAGAACGTCACATCGCCGTTGGTCTTACCCTGGGCGTCGGAGATACCGACCGTTGCCTTGTCATCCTCTGCATTAAAGGCAACGCCGCCCTCGGAGACCTTGACGTCAATATCGGTGAAGCCCAAATCGGCAAGCTGCGCCTTCAGGACATCGTTGACGTTGCCGCCCTTGGCGCTGTAATCAACAGCGATCTGCTTATTGGCATCGTTGAGCTTTTGGACTGCGGCCTCGAGCGAGCCCGCGGCGATAACCTTGTTGGCGGAGACGAGCTCGACCATCGAGCTGCCGCTCGTGGCGACAGCCTTCAGATACTTGCCAGCAGCAGATGCCGAGACCGTCGCCTCGGCGCCCGACATATCGGACAGAAGCGTCCAGTCGGCCGCCGGTGCCTTCGCATCGTCCGCCGCATACCAGGCAACAGTCGCCCGAGTGGTCACGTCAATGCCGTTGGTGGTCGAACCGTCGGCGCGCTTAGCCTGCGCCGTCGCCTTGACGCTATCACCCGAGACGAGATGGGTCGATTCGCTATTGATCTGCGGCGTAACGGTCACGCGCAGCAGGTTATACTCCCCCACCGCGGTAACACTGTCGGGCGAAACCCATTCAACCGTGTTGTCGAGAGCGCTCGCCGTAACCTTAATCCTCTTGCCGACAAGTGCATCCGTAAGAGTCAGGCTGCCGTCGGTCTCATCGATGTCGTCGGTGAGCTCGGTCCAATCGGCATCGCCCTCGCCCTTGGCATACCACGCCATGGTGAGCTCGGCATCATCGGGCACGTCCTTGGTCGAGCCCGACCAAGGACCCGGAACCTGCACGCTCGGTGTGATCTTTGAACCCACGCTCAGCGTAACGTTCTTATCGGCAAGCTCGATGCCCGCCAGCTTGTACTGGCCCTTGAGCGTCACCGGACCAAGCGGAGCTACGGACTGCGCGCCGCCGTAGGAGCTCTTCTTCTGCGTGCTGGAAACGGTATTTTCGCTCGTCACCTTCACGCGCAGATACTTGCCGGCATAGGCGGCGTCAACGGTATAGGTGGCCTCGGTAGCACCGGGGATATCGGTATAGGCGGAGTCATAGCTCGAGCTGCTGTTTGCATACTGCCACTGGTAGGTCACATTATCGGTGCGGTCGATATAGTGATAGTTGGAGCCGTCCTTTTTGCGCACCTTGGTCTTGAGCGTATCGCCCACGTGTACGCCGTTGGTGGCAGGAGAGCCCTCAAACTGCACGTCGTACAGCTCAACCTGGCCCGCGACGGAAACGGGACCCGCCGCATAGTAGGGCTTCTGCTCGCCATAGCCACCGTTGGCCTTAGCCACGACGTAGCAGCCCTTAAGGGCGGCGGTCACCGTCAGGGTGTTACCGGTCTCACCCTTGATAGGCGTGTCGCACGAGCTCGCGTATCTCGAGGTGCCCATATACCACTGCCACGTGACATGCGAATCGGTGGTAACGTCGGTGGAACCCGCCATGGCGGTCGCCGTAATCGTGGAACCAACCTCGACTTTGCCCGAAGTCGGGCTCATAGTCACGCTCGTGATATTAATTGAACCGGCAGCAGCAACGAGAGCGCCCGTCGAGTTGGTCAAGCTCGAAGAGCCGATCTTCGAAGACACCTTGCACTTGAGGTACTTGCCGCCCAAAGCATCGGTTAGCTCGAGGGTCTCACCCGTGGCACCCGCAATGTCGGTATACGTGCCACTCTTGGTGTCAGAGCTCTGCCACTGATAGTTGAGCTTGCTCGCGTCGATAAAAGTCGAGGCGCCCCTCTCCTTGGCGCGAGCCTGGGCGGTATCGCCAACCGCGAACACGGAGTTGTTGGTCTTGGGATTGACAAGCGAGACCGCGTAGATGTCCACCGCACCGGCCTGCTTGACCTTGCTGGAAGTGGTCTTGTTCACCGTGTTGACGCCGGCGTTGGCCTCGACCCTGATGTACTTGCCCTCAAGGTCGTCGCCCACCACGAGCGAAGCGCCCGTCTGCCCCTCGATCTTGGTAAAGTCCGAGTACTGCGAGGTGGATGCGGACCACGTGTAGGTAACCTTGGCGTCGGAGCCCGCGGGGCTCGACCAATCCTTGTACGGCGTCGCCATCAGAGTATCGCCTATGCTCGGCGCGTCGCTACTCAGCTTGACGCTGTAAAGCTCCATTTGGCCGGCGCCCAGCACGGGGCCGGGGATGCTGTTAGGATTAATGCCCGAGCCGTACGAAACAGAGGGGCCGTAGTGGTCCTTGCCGTCTGCCGTCACCTTGCAGATGAAGTATTTGCCCTCCATCGCGTCAGTGATGGTGAGCGACTGCTCGTGGCCTACGACCTCGGTGTAATCGGCGGCGTCACTGCTGGCCTTGACTGTGCCGGCGAGCCAGGTATAGGTCCAGGCGCCGGGGTTAGCGACCGATTTGGTCTCGGTCGTAGGGTCGCCCCAGTAGTCCTCGGTCTCGACCTCGTCATACATATTGGCCCAGAGCGTATCACCCACATTGAGCGCGCCGGACTTCGTCGAATACGAGTTGTCCTTATCCTTGGTGTCCTGGATATAGACCTTAGCCTCGCTCGAAAGCGTTGTGGCGGACGCGGCGGCAACGGCGTTCTTCTGCTCCGAAGCAGCAGGCGTCGCAGCAGAGTTCTCGGACTCAGTCGTGTTGTCTGCGGCGGTGTCAGCACTATTCGCGGAACTCGCAGTTGCGCCCTGATCTGCGCCGGCGCCATCGGCAGCAGCGCTCGCCGGCGCACTGTTCGCGCCGGTATCGGCGGCAGTAGTGCCCTCGTCGGCCGTCGCGCCCTCACCACCCGTCGTAGCCTGAGCCACGGCATCGGCAATGCCCTCGGCGCCCTCGGCCCAAAGTTGCGCCGGCGTAGTGCCAAAAGCCATCACAAAGGCCAAGAATGCCACCAGGCCGCGCTTGGCTACGCCGCGGGCAATCGCTCCATGACGACGCCACGAGGCGCGCTGGCGCTCGTCCTCAAACATATCCATTTGTCTCCTACTGTCTGCACTTGGAGCATTGCCCAGCGGCTGCCCCACGTCATCGCGCACATTGCGCTTGAGTACCCCCATCGGGGTCCCCCTTCCCTCCAGAGCCCAACGCGTACCGGCGGCATGCGCCGCGGCCGCGTACAAGATGGGAGGCGATCCGACTTAACCTTACCGACCCGGGCGCGCCGTCCGATCTGCAACGCGACCATCCCGGGCCAAGAGGAATTACGGTTACTGGTACAGCCGGGGACTTGCACCCCGATTCTCCCAAACGCGCAGGAAAACCGCGCATTCGTGCGTCTCCGCACCACCATCTAGGCCATCGATTATTACTGTCGATATGGTAGCACGCAAAAGGGCCCCGCACACAGGCGAAGCCCAAGGTAAAAGCTATGGTTTGCGATAGGAAGAACTGTCATCGGACCTTGCAAGAACAGCCCGTTTCAAAACTATGCCGGATTACGGGGCTGATTCAGCACTTCGCAACCATACCTGCCGTTTTTAAAAACCAACGACTCATCTACCTGCGGTTTTAAAAGCGCAAATTTCGGTATGCTCGAGGTTCGGCGCTCCAGCCCCGTAAACCGGCATAGTTTTGTTCGGACCAGCCCACGCCGGCGCGACGCAAGGCAAAATAACCCGTTTCCCCCGACCCCGGGAAATCGCTAACGCTTGCCGCCGTGGCTGTTACGCCAGATCTCGCGGCCCAGCATCAGCGCCAGCACCAGTGCGCTCACGTAGCCCATAAAGCCAATGACCGGGATACCAAACACAACCGGCTCGA
>CALLFD010000452.1 GCA_937997605.1 uncultured Collinsella sp.
TGCACGGCAAGCGCGTCTTCCTGTTTGGCACCTGCGGTTTTGGCGCCGACCAGAGCTATTACCAGCAGATTATTGATCGCGTAACTTCTAATTTGGCTGGGGATGCCGAGCTTGCGGGCTGGGCGATGTGCCAGGGCAAGATGGGCCCCGCGGTCAAGCAGCGCTACGAGGCCATGCTCGAGCAAGATCCCGATAACGCCCGCGCTAAGTTGCTGCTCGACAACTGGGTTGCCGCAAAGGACCATCCCACCAAGGAAGATCTGGACAACATGGCTGCAGCCGCCAAAAAGGCCGTGCTGGGGGAGTAGCTCCCATCGCTGACGGCGGTCGGTCCATCTTTCTAAATGAAACGTCCTCCCGGGCGTCGGGGCACGAAGTTCCCTGCTCTACAGTCCTGCGCAAGACGAAGGCCACATTAAGTGGCCTTCTTTGCGTGCGGAACTCGCGATGAACTTCGTGCCCCGCCGTCCGGGAGGACGTCTCTTTATTGATGGGAGGCCTGATAGGTCGATGGTTCCGTGCCCGGATGCGTCCAAAGTGGGACGGGCTTTCCGGATGGGCAGGCTTTCGAAAAATGCGTCCCGGAATTTGCCTTTGGAATGGGACGTAGTTTCCCGTTGAGGTGCTTTGCGGAAAGTGCATCCCACTCTGGGCGGTCGAAGTGGGACGCCGTTTCCCAATGAGGCTCAAGCGGAAAATGCATCCCGGAATTTGCGCTCAAAGTGGGATGCGGTTTCCGGTTGAGGGTCTAAGGGGAAAGTGCGTCCCAGAATCGACGCTTGAAATGGGATGCAGTTTCCCGATGAGGCACTCGACGGAAAATACATCCCAGAAATGGCCTTTGAGCTGGGATAAGATTTCCGCGGCATCTCGGATTCTCAAAAATGAGACACGCCGTTGGCGAAAATGAGACACGTGATATCGGGCATCGGGCGTATCATTTGCAAAAATGAGTCCACTCCACTCGAATAAAGCGAGGTCCCTCATGTACGTTCCACACCCCCGTATCCGTAGGCTGTCGAAAATCCCGCTTGTTGGGACGGCGGCGCTTGCTGCGTTGATCGCCACGAGCGTCGCCTGCTTCACGGCCACGCCCCAGGTTGCCCAGGCGGCAGACGCGCCCGCAATCACCGATATGACCGAGCAGGATTATCAAGCCCTGGGTCTGGGCACGAGCGAGGACATTCCGGCCGATACCGTTGGCCCCTATTCCACTGATACCCCCACGACGTTTGCCACGCGCAGCGAGGTCTATATGGCAGCTAACGGTAGCCATGGCAATCGCTACACTCTGCGCGACAAGCTCGAGAACGTCGAGCGCGGTGACATTGGCGGCAGCAGCAAACTCACCGATGGCTATGGAAGTGTGTGGGGCGCCGCAAAGTTCTGGCAAAACGTCAACAACTTCGATACGAACAGCGATCTCTACAAGCATAGCGACTTCGGTGGCGGCACCTGGTCGTACCTAAGCAACAATGAGTCCTCAACAGTACTCGCCAACGACAACAACGGTTTCTCGGGCATTCACGCCACGAGTGTTGAGTTCTGCAGCGACGCCAGCACGGGCAAAAAGAGCCGCGTTGCCGAGCTCCGTGCCTACGGCGACAGTTCCTCCACGACGATTGACGGCAAGTCATACGCCGGAAAGGTTGAGCTGGTCCTCTACTCGTTTAGCAACGGGCGTACGCGCACTCTCGACACACACCTGCCGGTGACGGTCAACACTAATATGATGTACGAAGGCCGTTTTAAGTACCTGGATGCCGGTTACCTGCAAGAGCACGACGCCGTCTTTGATGTCGAGGCGGGCGATGTCGATGGCGACGGCGTCGACGAGCTTTTTGTCTACGCGGGCTGCTATGTCGACGAAAACGGCGTGCGCAAGGCTGTAGTCGACATGTATGACTTGGAGGGCGGCAACTGGAAGCAAAGCGTCGTCAAGATCGATGCCGGTAACGCCGCGGACTACACCACGCACAACAAGGGCGGGAACGACTCCTGGACGCAGCTTCAGTCAGCTCCTGTCGTTTCGCTAGCGGCCGGCGACCTCGATCGCGATTTTTGCGATGACCTCGCCATCGTGGTCTCGGCACCCTACGGCAAGAAGAATATTGATAAGTCGACGCATTGCGAGCTGTTTTCGTGGGATGCATCCAAGGGTGCGCTCGTCCATGTCGATGCTCTGGGCGACGCGGGCGCAATCTCCCTCTCCGCGAACGGCAAGACCATGGTCGCTGCGAATGCGACGCTCGGCACGTTTGCCGCCTACGATGAAGAAGGAAAGAAGACGGGTGAAACCGTCACGGGCCTTATTCTTGCGGGCTATGACTGGCAACGCAGCGCTTTTGATTACGGCGCTTCTGACGGCAGCAAGGGGCTGTACGGCGCGCTGTACCGCTACGCGTATTTTGACTCGGAGTCTGGCGAGTTCAAGCTTTCCGATTGTAAGGAATACAGAGACGGGCTCCTCGCCTCCTATGGGCTGATGCATGTGCCCAACAGCGCATGGAAGGATAGCGCTCAGGATAAGCGCTATCCGTGCACCTTGGCGCCTATTGCCCTTGCCACTGCCAACCTTGACGGCCTGTCCGAGCAGCTGGCGGTCGACGAGGTGCTCGTGGGCGGCGATGTGTTCCGCGACTTTGCCTGCAACACGGCACAGAGTGGGGCTCAGGGCTTGGGGTCCATGGTCGGAACCATGAGCATGAGCGGTCAGCAATACAACAGCAGCAACAAGCATGACCACAAGGGTATAGAGCAGGTGTGGATCAGCGACGTCAAGGCGGGCAGCGTCTCGGGTTCGGACCGCTATAACGAGAGCTTTATCGCCGTGGTGGGCAAGCACCGCGACGAGGACCTGCGCAAGAACGATGACTACTATTGGATGACCGCCTCGCATTTTTCGCTCGACGAGAACGGAAAGGTGCGCCGCGGCGAGGAGCAGGTGATTAGCGAGAGCAACCGTCGCGGCACTACCTACGGCACATTTATCTCGCTCGCGCTGCCCGATGTCGACAACGACAGCGTCAAGATCACGTACAAGGACCGCTACAAGGTCTATACCAACCCGCGCGTGCTTGCCGTGCTGCAGGATGCGCCCTATGTTGAGGATCTGGAGCAGGCATACGGCTATCTGGTGTTGGGCGGCACGTCATACGGAGAGGAAAAGGGCACGGGGACATCCCAGGGCTATACCATTGGCGCCGAGTTGGGCGTTGCCGTCGAGGTGCAGACCGGTCCGCCCCTGGTCGCGATGAATGCTTCAGTCGATTTTGCCGCCGAGGGATGCTATGACTACCGGAGCGAGCGCACGGTCAGCGCAAGCGTAAGCTATGAGTCGCATGCCGGCGAGGGTGACAAGGCCGTGCTCTACACGATTCCGATGGTCTATTACGAGTATGAGATCGAAAATGAGGAAACTGGTGGCAAGGGCGTGATGGCGGCGCCCGTGTCGCTCGGCGCACAGACCTCGGTCGTTAATGTCGAGGCCTATGACCGCATTGCCAAACAGCACAATATGACGCCGCTCAGCTACTTTTTGACCAACCGGTCGGGAGAACCCGGAACCTATCAAACGACGCTCAACGGCGAGACTCCCGTTGGGGATTCCTTTGGCCTGGGCAAGCCTGGCGTAACGCGCGCCTACACGCACGATGGGTTTAACGGCGCCGCCGCGCAGTCGGGGGCGAGCATTGAGCAGACCATCGAAGTCGAGGAGGGCAAGGAGCAGGAGCTCGAGCTCGGCTTGACGCTGAACGGCAGCGTTGTCATGGGCGCGAAGCTCGCAAAGCACGAGTTGTTTGGCGGCCTGTGCTTTGGTGCCAACGCCGGCTTTACTACGGGTAACTCCTCGAGTGAATCGACCGAATACGGCGGCACCGTCGACAACCTGCCCGAGGCCGCGCAGGGCAAGTACGGTTTTGTGTGGCGTCTGGGCGTCAACGCGGTGGATGTCGACAAGTTCGAGGCAGACTCGGGCGACAAGCTCGGCACCAAGGACACCGACCAGTTCTGGATCGTGGGCTATGACGTTAAGGACGTCGAGATGCCCGACGCGCCGGCCGTGACGGGCTTTACGGCAAACGCCGTCGATTCGACCAGCGTTACGTTTAGCTGGGACGATGTACTCGCAAACAAGAGTGGCTTTAGCTACGGCGTGGGCATGCTGCAGAGCAATGCGGCGGATGCGGTCGTCAATAGCTGGAAGATTGCCGACAACACGCAGACCTCGCTTAAGTGGGATGGGCTGTTGCCGAATACGGAGTATCGATTCGCCATCGCCGCCGTTAAGAATGATTCAACGGCCGAAACAGGTATTCGCTCGGCAATCATCACGGTCAAGACCATGCCCGTTGGCATGACGATGACCGTGAGCGGACCTGCGGCGGATACAGCGGAGAGGTCGGCCCTCGAGTATGACTCTTCGGTCGAGTGCGCGGAGGGAGACAAGTTGACGCTTTCGGCGATCGGGCATGTGACGCAGCGCAATGCCGGCGGCAGTGAAACGGAGCTGGCGCCGTCGTATATCTGGTACCGCAAGGTTCGCGGCGAGGCCGAGTTCCAGCGCGTGGCTGCCGATGGCAGCCTCCCAGCCGGAACGGCCTCAACGCTCGAGATTGACCTGACGGCGGAGGATGACGGCGCGCAGTACTACTGCCACGTGGGATACAACAACGTCGGCCTCGATACCGGTGTGACACTGGTGAACATCGCGGCCGAGGAGAAGGCTCCTGAGACGGTGAACGCCGCTCCGATCCGCACACGCCGCCTGTTCTCGCAGGCAAGCGCGGGCGCCAAGAAGTTCCTGGACCATACCCTGGTGAACACCGCCGGCCCAACCGATTCCGAAGGCTCAAAGGACCCCGAGACTCCTGAGACCCCGACGAACCCGGACAAGCCCAAGTCCGACAACGGAGCTAAGACCGACACCAAGGTCAAGACTACGACCACAGCGAAGAACCTCGCAAACACCGGAGACCAAACATTCGCCCTAGTCGCCACCGCAGCAGCAGCGGGAGCAACGCTCGTAGCGATAGCCCTCATCATGCTGATCAAGCGCCGCAAGACCCACTAGTAGCCAGTCGAACATATCGACAACCCAAAAACCCGGGTAGCCAAAAAACAGGCCACCCGGGTTTTCTGTTGAGTGGAGACTCCGCAAGCGGAAACTGCATCCCACAATTAGCGCCCGGAACGGGACACATTTTCCGTCAAGCCCTCATCCGGAAAATCCATCCCAGTTTGAGCGCCCAGACCGGGACACACTTTCCCAATCGGGTCCCAAGCGGAAACTGCATCCCATTCCAGACAAGAATTCCGGGACACACTTTCCGCAAACAAAGAAGGCCACTTAATGTGGCCTTCGTCTTGCGCAGGACTGTCCGAGCAGGGAACCTTATATGCCTCCGCCTGGACAGACGTTTCAGTTGTGGCTCAGCAGCTAGCAGCTACTTGATCTTGGTCGTGCCCGGCGCCAGGTTGGGGTCGGTTTCGTTGGCCTCGGTCTGGAAGTGCTCGGTGTACACGTTCTTGCCGTCGCGGAACATCTCGTAGTATTGCATCTTGGCGTAATCCTCGCGCGCCTTGGTTGCGGCAGCGGCAGCGGCGTCGTCACCGGTGACGTTGGAGGAGAGCGCCCAGCGCAGGCTGGCGTCCTCGTAGCCCACGGAGTTGATAGCGGGCAGCGACTCGCGCAGCGTCATGTGCGCCTTCTGATAGTCGGTCAGCGGTGCGCCGATCAGCTGCATCAGCTGCGTGGACAGGTAGTTGGTGGACAGGTCGTCGACCTCGCTTATCTGGTCGCAGCCGGCAACGTCGTAGTTGGCCCAGATGATGTAATCGGTCTGCCACAGGCGCTCCTGATGCGTGGCGTCGTCCTCGCCGGTAAACCACTTATCGTTGAACTTGGACGGGAAGAACGGCTGGTGGTCGCCCCAGAACACCACGACCACCTTACGGTCGAGCTTGCTCAAGGCGTTGAGGAAGTAGCGCAGCGCTTGGTCGGACTGCTCGATGCACGAGACATACTCGTCGACATCGGACAGTGTGCCGTCCTCGACGGTCTTGGCGTCCAGGTCGGTCGTGTCGATATTCAGGTGCATCTGCTTGTCGACCGGCAGCAGGCCCGTGTCGTAGCCCGAGTGGTTCTGCATGGTCACGTCGAAGATAAACTGCGGATCGGCGTTCTGGTCGAGCAGCTCAAGAATCTTGTCATAGGTAGCCTGGTCGGTCACCATGCCGCGCAGGGTATCGGCACCCTGGAAATCGTTGATGGACAGGAACCGGTCAAAGCCAAAATCCTTGTAGACGTTCTTGCGGTTCCAGTTGGTGGCGTGGTTGGGGTGCATGGCCGTGGTGGAATATCCGAGCGACTTGAACTGCTCTGCCAGGTTCCCGGTCGTTTCCATGTTGTAGATGGTGTAGGGGTACACGCCCGAGCCCAGGTTGGCCATGGAGTTGCCGGTCATAAACTCAAACTCGGTATTGGCGGTGCCGCCGCCGTAGGCGCTCACGTAGAGCTTGCCGCGGCTGAGGCAGTTGGACAGGTTCTTAAAGTACTGCGGGCCCTCGTAGCCGGCGCGCATGTTCTGGTAGATCGAAAGATCCGAGAAGGTCTCGTTCATGATGGCGATGACCGTGGGCTTCTCGCTGTCGAACTGCTCCTTTGCGGCGGCGCGCTCGTCGCTCTTGGCCGCGTCGGACTTGTCGTAGGCCTTGGCGTACTTTTTGAGCGTGGCCTTGGCGTCGTCGACGGAGTAGTCGGCGGGTTTTGGCGGCTTGATGGACTGCGCCGCGCTAATGAAAGCGGGCAGGTAGCCCTCGCGCCAGTAGCTCTCGAGCGGGCGCCAGGTGTAGACGGTGATGCCGAGGGTGTTGTAGTAGTCGATGAGCGTGACGTGCGCGGTCACGCCGCCCAGGCACAGCACGGCGACGAGCAGGTTGGTGAGCAGCATGCGCTTGGCGTTGGCGGCGCCCTTCTGACGGTGCGGTGCCACCAGGCCGGCGTACTCGCATAGCAGCATGGCGATGGCGGTAAAGCCCATGGACAGCACGCAGAACAGTGAGATCGAGAAGGTGTAGCCGGTGCCGGCGACCGCGGCGGCGGTGGAGATGGCCGAAAGGTCGCCCGGCTGGATGGGCATGGATTTAAACGTGATGACGAAGAACTCGGCAATGCCCAGGACAAAGAGGGCAAAGGCCAAGACCGCGGGGGCTGCGCCGTGGCGCTGGAACAGGAAGAACAGGCCGACCATGAGCGTGGTGATGATGGCCCATTCGAGCAGGATGCACAGGGGGTAGACCCAGGTAAAGTCGTGGTTGGACGAGACCTCCATGCCCAGCAGCGCAAAGACGCCGGCGAGCAGCAGGCACAGGACGGCGGCGACGAGCGGTTTGCCCACAAAGGCGCCGCGCAGGCGGGCGAGCTTGCCGGTGGGGGCGGGGGCGTTGGGCCCGGCGAACGCAAAGACGCGCGGGGCGATGCGGTCGCGGGCGATGCTGGCCCAAGCGCAGCCGGTGAGGATGGCGTTGGTCAGGATGAGCATCA
>CALLFD010000453.1 GCA_937997605.1 uncultured Collinsella sp.
GACGGTTCCGCCCGTCGCGACCAAGTCGTCCAGAATCAACACGGTATCTTTAGAGCTGATAGCGTCGGCATGGATCTCAATGGAATCCGTTCCGTACTCGAGCTCATAGCTCTGGCTCACAGTCTCGCGCGGTAGCTTGCCCGGTTTACGTGCGGGAACAAAGCCGGCGCCAAGGGCTACAGCCACCGGTACGCCAACCATAAAGCCGCGAGCCTCGGGACCCACGACCTTGGTGATTCCCGTGCCGGCAAAGTGCTCGGCGAGGGCATCGGTCATGGCTTTGAGCGCCTTGGGATTGCCAAAGAGCGGCGTGATGTCTTTAAAGATGACTCCGGGCTCGGGATAGTCGGGGATGTCGACGATTTGAGATTCGAAGTCGTACATTGCATGACCTTTCAATGGGTTGCCGGATAAGCGGCAGCTGTTACTTGCCCGCGGTGACGGTGCCGGATTGCGAAGGGGCGACGACCTTGAGCGGCTTTACGAGAGAATCCTCGTGTGAAGCCGGCGCGACTGTCTCTTCGTTTTTGGCCTTGGTGGACTCGGAGCGAGTGATTTCCTCATCGAGTGCATCGATGTCGGCGTCCTCGACCACGGCGTTGAGCGACTCAAAAACGCGGTTCTTGAGCAGCGCGGTGTGCACGCCCTCCGTCAGGTCGTGAAGCTTCTTAAACGCACGCTCGAGTTTGGCGTCGCGCTCGTCATCGGAAGTATCCATGCCGAGCATGCTCACAAGCACCTGCTCAAACATCGAGGACTCGCGGTTGGCGGAAGACACGTACTGACGCAGGTTGCGCGGCTCGATATGGAAGCGCGACAGCTCGGAGCAGTAGCGGATGATCGGAAAATCGCGACCATCGACAAGCTCGCGATTCTGCGGACTCTTGATGATGCGAATGAGGTCGTTCTCGGCGAGCGAGCGGATAAACGAAATTTCGACGCCCAACATATCGGGAATGGTCTCGATGGGATGCAGCTTTTGCTTAGTCTCCTTGGGCTCCGTCTTGAGCGGAACATCGGATAGCAAGCCCACCTCGTAGGCGAGCGTTGACAGGTCCGTGGCGTTTTCCAAGCGCTGCTTAATCACGTTGAGCGGCATGTAGCGGGTCTTCTGCAAGTGCAGGATGACCTCCAGACGATCAACGTCCTCCTTAGAGTACTGACGGTATCCCTTAGGCGTACGATGAGGGGTAATGAGCCCCTCATCCTCTAGAAATCTAATTTTTGAGTTCGAAAGATCGGGGTATGCGCCTCGAAGTAGGTTGACGACTTGGCCGATACTCAGATAGTTGCGTTCGGCCATGCCCTACTCACCGGTTTCGATGCGCTCCGGCGTGCTCTCGTGGTAGATGAGCGTAAACGTACCGATCTGAACGGAAGAACCGTCGTGCAGCGGGGCTGCATTGACAATGGCACCGTCGACCCAGGTACCATTGAGCGAGCCCAGGTCCTCGATGCGAGCGCCGAGGCCCTCGCGAATAATGCGCGCGTGGCTGCGCGAAACGGTCATGTCATTAAGGAAGATGCCGTTCGCGGGATCGCGGCCGATGGTGGTCACGTCGTCCTCGAGCTCAAAGGCGGCACCAGTCTGCGGACCCTTGACGATGGACAGGACGGGGGCGGTGATGCGCACGTTGGCCATGAGGTCGGGAACGGTGACGTCGCTTGAAGGCACGCGGAATACGCAGGTAGCGTCAGCAGTCTTATCATTCTGAGGCATATTGTTAACCATGTTGTCCATGACAACCCCTAACTTATCGCGGACGTGCCGCAAATAATGAACCGTACGTAATCATACCCCAACGAATCAGTCTTCGATTTCAGGGTTCAGAAAGTCGATGTCCTCGTCCTCGGGATGCGCGAGAGCCTGTTTAATGGCCACTCCGCCCTTAATGGAGTAGATGACAGCCGTGAGCATGGAGAAGATCACGCCGCCGTACACAAAGAAGATGCCGAGGGGCACCGAGCTTCCGTTGAGGCCCGGGAAGGCCGTAAGGGTTGAAGATAAAAGGTGCAGGCCGTCAATAACGGGGAAACCGAGCAGCATGAGTGAGAAGCCGGTCATGAGCAGCGCCGTGGCAATCTTTCCGGGAAAGACCACATCGATGGGGCGACGGTGATAATGACGCACGATAAGCGTGCCGATGCCCAGATAGATGTCGCGGCCAATAATGAGTACGCAGACCCAGATGGGCAGCTCTCCGCGGACCACCAGTCCAAGTACGCCGGTGAACAGCAGCGCACGGTCGCAAATGGGATCCATGACCTTGCCGAGCCACGAGACCGTCTTAGTCATGCGGGCGATCTGACCGTCCATCCAGTCGGTGGAGGCGGCAACGGCGTAGATAACGATGGCGATGACACGGTTGTTATCCGTCACAAACAGGTACAGAAATACCAGGGTGAGGATCAGGCGCGTAAAGGTGATGAAATTGGAGATCGTAAAGATCTTATTCGACGGGTAATCGGAAGTGCCGATAAGCTCCTTTTTGATCTTCTTTTTGATGCCCACAGGACTCCCCCGCTGGTTAACGACAAAACTTTCGATACTATACCCGTTCCGGCGATGTCTATCCAGCGCAGCCATAGAGAGTCCAGACATGTGGAGGGCGCCTCTGGGCTGCGCTGGATTCTGCATTTGTGTACATCAGCCTCCAAAAGCGACATTTTTCGGCATCTTTGGTGGCTGGTGTACACGTTTTGATTCGGTGATTACATCGATCGGGAAAGTTGTTGCTTTAAGCAAATGCGTACGGGTCGAGAAGGGCTGGCACCAAAAGAGCCCAACGGCCGTTACGGCTTCGTTAGAAACGCGCCCCATCATGGATGGTGAACCCGAAAGGTAAGGCGCGCGGGCACGGCGACTCGGCCCGCGC
>CALLFD010000454.1 GCA_937997605.1 uncultured Collinsella sp.
TCGCCGCCTGCGGAGGCGCAACCGCTTCCGCAGGCAACGTAGGCCACGTTATGTTGAATGGATTTGGCCATAAGAGACTCGCCTATTTCTTAAGAAGGTACGAATAGTTGTCGCGCACAGCCCTGATGGTCAGGCGGACGGCCTCGGGAAGACCGGTGTTGACGGCATCGACCGAGACGGTGCGGACCGTGCCGGCGACGCGGACCTTAAAGTGGTCCTCGTCCACGGCCAGGAAGCCCTCGTTCTCGGAGTTCTTCATGTCCTGCTCGCTCCAGAACAGGGTGAGCTTGTCCTTGTAGGGACGACCCTCCTGGTAGGGGCAGAACACGGCGCAGTTACCGCACTCGTTGCACATGCCGTCGACATGGACGACCTGATGCTTGGCCAGGCCCGGCACCTTAATTGCCACGTTGGCGCGGTTGGGGCACACGTCGCAGCAGACCTCGCACACCGAGCCGCAGCCCAGGCAGCGGGTCTTGGTGCAGTTGCGCTTGTCGCGGCACAGCGACCCCTTGCGCTCGTAGCAGGTGTCCTCGCGGCCGGCCTGCTCGTTGCAGTCGGCGTACTTGTTAAAGTCCACGCCGGCGATGGCACGGGCGACCTCCGCGGCGTCGGCGATAGCCTCGACCACGGTGGCAGGACCGCGACGGCAGTCGCCCGCAGCCCAGACGCCCTCAACGCCGGTGGAGGTGGCGGCAAGACGGCCGCGACGGTCGTGCTCGACGCCCGCGGCATCGTACAGGCTGGCATCGATGCCCTCGCCCACGGCGCAGATCACCGTGGTGGCGGAAAGCTCGACGGTCTCGCCCGTGGCGACGGGACTGCGACGGCCGCTTGCATCCGGCTCGCCGAGCTCCATAACGTCGCAGGTCAGCACGGAGCCGTTGAGCGCCTTGGGCGCCAGCAGCTCGCAGAACTCAACGCCGTCGGCAAGAGCAAGATCGAGCTCTTCCTCGTCGGCGGGCATCTGCTTCTTGGTGCGGCGATACACCAGGCGCACGTTCTTCACGCCGGCCAGGCGCTTGGCCACGCGGGCCGCGTCCATGGCGGTGTTGCCGGCGCCAATGACCACGACGTCCTCGCCCAGCTCGAGCTTCTCGCCCTTCTTGGCGGCCTCGAGGAACTCCAGCACATCGAGCTCGGCGCCCTCGCTCAAGCCCGCAGAGCCGGGCATCCAGGCACCGGTGGCCACGACCACGTCAGTAAAGCCTTGAGCCTTGAGTTCGTCGATGGAATCAACGCGAGCGTTGAGCTGCACCTTGGCGCCAAAGGCCAGGCAGAGCTCGGCATCGTGGGAGATATCGTCGCTGGCGATACGGAACTCGGGGATCACGTGACGGACCACGCCGCCGAGAGAGTCGCGGGCCTCGAAGATGGTGACGGGCACGCCGGCACGCGTCAGGAAGAACGCCGTCGCCAGGCCGGCCGGGCCGCCGCCGATAACGGCAACGTTGCGCTCGCCGTCGTTTGCGATGGCCTGGGCGCGCAGCTTGGGCAGCACGGCGGTCATGGCCTCGCGGGCGGCCTTGAGCTTGCTGGCGCGAATCTGGGCGCCCTCGGGCTCGTAGAACGCACGCTCGCAGGCACGGCCGCAGGGATGCGGGCAGATGGTGCCGGTAATGAACGGCAGGGCGTTGCGCTCGATGATGATGTTGAGTGCGTCCTCGTAGCGGCCCTCGTCAACAGCCGCCAGGTAGGCGGGAATGTCCTGCTGGATGGGGCAACTCGTACGGCACGGCGTGGTAAAGCAGTCGGAAAGCGGGCTCTTGCCGGCGACCTTGCGATCGGGCAGCGGGCGCAACGGCTTCTTGTAGAGCGGGTTGGTGAGCGAATCGGTCTGGATCGCGATCACGGCGTCGAGAGAGACGCCCTCAAACGGCTTGCCGTCCAGATCGGTAAACTCGCCAGCCATCTGGCTAAAGCGCTCGTAGCCACCGGGCTTGAGCACGTCGGTCGCCAGGGTGACGGGCCAAATGCCAGCATCGTACAGGGCGCGGATGTTGTAGACCGTGGCGCCGCCGGAGTAGCTGATGCGCAGCTTGCCATCGAACTGCTCGGTAATGCGGCGGG
>CALLFD010000455.1 GCA_937997605.1 uncultured Collinsella sp.
GCGGCCTTACGAGAGTTCACGCGCGGTCTCCTCTTCGATCTGGGTGGAAAGCTCCAGCCATTCATCCTCGAGCTTGGGAAGCTCTTGCTTAAGGCCGTTATATTCCCCCAGCGCGGCGTTGAACTTGTCCTGATCGGCATAAAGCTCTTCGCTTGCCATCAATTCCATAAGCTCGTCATAGCGGGCGCGCTTTTTGTCGAGCTCCGTCTCGATCTTCTTGAGCTGGTTGCGCACGCCCTTGAGCTTCTTGTTGAGCGCGGCGCGGGCCTGGGCCTCGGCGCGCTTTTGCTCCTTGGTCTTTTTGCCCTCGGCCGGCTTGGAAGCGGCGGCGGGCGCATCGGGCTGGGTCGCGGTGACCTTAGCGGACTTGGTCGCGGCCGGTGCGCTCTCCCCTGCTGCCTCGGCGGCGGCGCGGGCCGCGAGGTCCTCGCGCTTGTAGAGGTAGTAGTCGTAGTCGCCATCGTAGACCGTGACCTTGCCATCGCGGATGTCGATCACGCGGTTGGCAACGGCGCGTACCAGGTGCTCGTCGTGGCTGATCAGCACGATGGTTCCGGGAAAGTTCTGCAGGGCGTTCTCGAGCATGTCCACCGAGTCGATGTCTAGGTGGTTGGTGGGCTCGTCCAGGCACAGGAGCGCCTCGGGGGCCACGAGCATCTTTGCCAGGGCCAGACGCGCCTTTTCGCCGCCGGAGAGGACGCGTACCTGCTTTTCGATGGAGTCGTTGTCGCTAAACAGGAAGGCGCCCAGCAGGCTGCGCTGCTGCGGCACGGTCCACTTGGGCGTGACGGTGTCGATCTCTTGCAGGACGGTGTTGGACTCGGTCATGCCTTCGAGCGCGTGCTGGGCGTAGTAGGCCACGCCCACGTTGGTGCCCAGATCGCGGGTGCCGGTGGTGGGCGGCTCCAGGCCGGCGAGGATCTTCATGAGCGTGGACTTGCCGGCGCCGTTGGGGCCGACGAGCGCCACGTGCTCGCCGCGGTAGAGCTTGAAGTCGATGTCGCTGTAGATGTGCTTGTTGCCGTAGGACTTAGAGACACCCTCGAGGCCCACGACCATGTCGCCGGAGCGCGGCGGATCGGGGAACTTAAAGTCGATGTGCTTGTGACCCTCGGGCAGGATGACGAGCTCCTTTTTGATCTGCTCGATCTTGCGGATGCGCTCCTGCGCCTGGGCGGCCTTGGTTGGCTTGTAGCGGAACTTGTCGACGAAGACCTGCATGTGGGCGATGTCTCGTTCCTGGGCGGCGCGCTTGGCGCGCATCTGCTCCAGGTTGTCCTCGCGTTGCTTGAGGTAGCTGCTGTAGTTGCCGGTGTAGGTGGTCACGCGGCGGTTCTCGAGGGCGGCGACGTGGTCGACGCAGGCGTCCATGAAGGCGCGGTCGTGGCTGACGATGAGCACGGCGCCGTCGTAGTTGGCGATAAAGCCGCGCAACCACTGGACGCTTTCGAGATCCAGGTGGTTGGTGGGCTCGTCCAGAAGCAGCAGGTCGGGGTGGCGCAGGAAGAGCTTGGCGAGCGCGATGCGCATCTGCCAGCCGCCCGAGAACTCGGAGCACGGGCGCTCAAAGTCGGTGACCTTAAATCCCAGGCCGGACAGGATCTTGCGGGCGTTGCTCTCGAGCTCGTAGCCGCCCAGGTGTTCAAAGCGGTCCTGGACCATGCCGTACTCGTTGAGGAGTGCGTCGACGTCTTTGCCCTGTTCGGAGAGCTCGGTGATCTGAGCCTGCAGCTCGTTGGCGCGCTCTCCCATGCGGCGGATTTCCTTGGCGGCGGCCATGACCTCGGCGAGAATGGTGGTGTCCTTTTGCTCCAGGTTGGTTTCCTGCTCTAGGTAGCCCACCTGGCGGTCCTTGGCGTACTGGACCTGGCCGGCGTCAGGACTGTCGATGCCCATGATGATCTTGAGCATGGTAGTTTTGCCGGCGCCGTTGGGGCCCACGAGTGCGAAGCGCTCGCCGGGGTTGATCTGGAAGGACGCGCCGCTAAAGAGGACGCGTGCGCCGAAGCTTTTTTCGATCTTGTCGACCAGGAGGATCATGGTGCCGCCTTTGACCTTGTGTTCCTATATGAAAAAAGGCCCCAACTTGCGTTGGAGCCTCATTCAATGCTCGGGTGGAGACGAGGGGGATCGAACCCCTGACCTCTTGACTGCCAGTCAAGCGCTCTCCCAGCTGAGCTACGCCCCCGTGCGAAGAAGTACTATACGGGAACTCGGACGGCGATGCAAGGACAATTTTGGAAAAACTTTCCGGGGGGGCGGGCGCCGGAGTCCCGCGGGGCCGGGCCAGCCTGCGGAGCGCCTGGCCCCCGCACGGCCCCTACGCCGGCCAACTTGGCGCGCGGAACGCGACCCTCTCCGCGCAACCGGATTTCCTATGCGTCGCCAGTCCCATTATCGGGTCCGATTGCGAACCGTCCCTCATCTGCGCCTCAGAACTATGCCGGTTTACTACGATGTATCTTGAATGTTCGACCACGCACGCCTTTTCGTGTAACCGTCGGACTCTCTACCTGCGGTTTTGCAAACTGAGAACACGCGGTGGTCGAAGGTCGCCAATCCGTCGTAGTAAACCAGCATGGTTTTGAAATGGCATCAGGTTGATTTCACGCTGAAATGTCTTGAAGCCCTGATTTTAAGGCCTTAACTTTTTATAAAACACTTCTTATCTGCGACGGGCCTAGATTAGCTGTTGTTTAGCATCGAACTTGATCTTGCGTTGTGCGACTTGCTCGTGCATGGTAGTATTTCACGACGTGAAGCGAAGAAATTAGGCCTGAGTTGCCTTTGCTAGAATTGCATTCACCGTTCATAAGGGCTCTTGGCGCAACGGTTAGCGCAGGGGACTCATAATCCCTGGGTTCTGGGTTCGAATCCCGGAGGGCCCACCAGAGTATTTCGAGGCCGGGCATTACGCCCGGCCTCTTTGTTATTGGCGCTGCAGACTAGGTTTGCTATCCAGAAACGTAAAGTTATTAACATTCATATTCGTAATTAACAATGGGTATGTCGCCAAGATGCTGCCCAGTCAACACATGGTGTAAATCGATAGATATGAAAAAAGGCCCCAACTTGCGTTGGAGCCTCATTCAATGCTCGGGTGGAGACGAGGGGGATCGAACCCCTGACCTCTTGACTGCCAGTCAAGCGCTCTCCCAGCTGAGCTACGCCCCCGTGCGAGAAAGTACTATACGGGAACTCCGCCGCCGATGCAAGGACAATTTTGGAAAAGATTTTACGGTGCGTGGAAAGGCGCGGGGCCGAAGGGACACACGATGCCCGAAATAGCCCGCGGGGCGCGCCCCGCGGGCAGCGGCAAGCCCGCCGCGCTCCTTCCCGGGGCGCGCATGTCGCCCCAGGTGCCGCCGGCCAGAACAAAGCAATCCGCGGTGCTTCCGCGGGAGGGTTTCGTCTGAGCCCCTCTCCGCGCCTTCGGGTCAATTTACTGAACCGTGCGCAGCTCGCGCCAGCTGGTCGCTTCATAAACGGACCGGTTTACTACGACGATTCCCGGATTTCCGACCACACGCCTACATTCGCAAAACGGGCAGGCATTCTACCTGCACTGATAATTGTTCTCGGGGGAAGCGGGCACTGCGGGGCGCGGCA
>CALLFD010000456.1 GCA_937997605.1 uncultured Collinsella sp.
CGCGGCAGGTCGATATAAAACGGCACGTTAACGATGCGGAGCTTTTGGCAGGCATCACCCCAGCGTGGGGTCGAAAAACTCGACTGCACTACATCCACCTCGCGACCAAGGCTGCGCATGACGGATTCGCGCTCGTCATAGAGGTCGCTTACCGGCACGATCTCAAATCGCAGCGACGGTTCCAGATCGTGAATGTCCGACCACATCGACAGCGTTTGGCGCCCCGGGCACATCATCGACACGCCCAGACGCACGGCACCGCCATCGCCCGCCGCGCGTCTGGCACGGCGCAGCGCGTCCTCGGACTGCCGCATGATCGAGCGCGCGTCGTCCACCAGCAGGGCGCCGGCCGGCGTCACTTTAACGCCCGAGTGCGAGCGTTCGAACAGCATGATGCCAAACTCGGCCTCAAATCCCGACACCTGTTTGACGAGCGCCGGAGTCGACACGCGCAATTTTGCCGCCGCCCGTGAGAAGCTTCCCAGCTCCGCGGCGGCCGATATGGCCTCGAGTCGTCGATCGTACACGTCAATCTCCTGTTTCCAGACGCATGGCAATGAACTACCGAAGGGGGTTGTTTTCGCAGGTCACGCGCTCAATTGAGAAAAACTGCATCGCACGGTGTAAATCTACGGTTAACGCCATTCTAACAAATATGCAATTCACCTGCGCAAATGCAAAGCATACGATAACCAGCGAAAACCACGTGGGTCGATTAATGGGAGCGACCCACCGGGAGGCACAAGAAGGGAAGTTCCTATGAGCAATTGGCTTAAGCTCGAGGGCGATGTCTGCGCCGTGACTGGCGCGCTCGGCGGTATGGGCGTCGAGATTTGCCGCGAGTTCGCCCGCAACGGCGCCAACGTCGTCCTGCTCGACCTGGACGAAGAGAAGGTCAAGGCCGCTGCCGCCGACCTCGCCGCTGAGTTTGGCATCCACGCCGAGGGTTACAAGATGAACGCCACCGACGAGGCCGAGGTTCAGGCTGCCGTCGACGCCACCATCGCCGACTTCGGCCGCGTCGACGTTCTCGTCAACACCGCCGGCATCCTGCGCTTCGCAGCCATGGAAGACCTGCCGCTGAGCGACTGGGAGCAGGTGCTCAACGTCAACCTCACCGGCTACTTCATCACCTCGCAGCGTTTTGGTCGCGAGATGATCAAGGCCGGCCAGGGTCGCCTGGTGCACATCTCGACCGTTGCCAGCCACTCCCCCGAGACGTTCTCGGGCGTGTACAGCTCCACCAAGGCCGGCGTCAACATGATGTCCAAGATGCTCGCCGCCGAGTGGGGCCCCTACGGCGTCCGCTCCAACTGCGTCGAGCCCTGCTTCGTTAAGACCCCGATGTCGGCCAACTTCTACGCCGACCCCGAGGTCGAAAAGAGCCGCAGCCGTCTGATCGCCACGCGCCGCATCGGCGAGGTCAGCGATATCGCCAACGCCGTCATGTTCCTGGCGTCCACGCGCTCGGACTTTACCACCGGCGACGCCATCAAGGTCGACGGCGGCTTCTCCAACATGATGGGCGACCTCACCGCCAAGCCCGGCGGCCGTCGCGCCTATGCCGACAACTACCTTAAGAACAAGGGTGTCGAGCTCTGGTCCGATGAGTCCGGCGCCGCCAAGCCGACTGACCAGTAAACCAACCTGACAGGGAGGCCCCGCGGACACGCCCGCTCCTCCCCCGTATCGATTAGAAAGAGTCCAATGGCTTCCACCAACTCCAACAAGGGTCGCGCCGTCGTGCTTTCCGCCGCGTGCGTCACCATGTTCTTCATCAGCTCCATCGCGCTGTATTCCGTCGTGAGCAAGAACCTGCTCGCCGTCTACCCCGAGTGGTCGAGCGCCCTTACCTGGGCTTTCCCGGTCTTTCAGACCATCATGGCCGTGACGGGCATCTTCGCCGGCCGTATCTCCGATAAGATCGGTCCGCGCAACGTCGTGATCGCCGCCGCCGTGTGCTACGGCCTGGGCTGGTTCATGTCCGGCACCGTCACCGAGCCGTGGCAGTTCTACCTGTGGTTCTCGCTCGTCGCCGCCATCGGCAACGGCCTGGGCTACAACCCGGCGCTCACCACCGGCCAAAAGTGGTTCATCGACAAGAAGGGTCTCGCCTCCGGCATCACCCTGGCCGCTTCGACCGCCGGCCCCGCCGTGCTGTCCCCGGTGCTCGCCTCGCTGCTCATCCCGAGCCTGGGCATCTTTGGCGCCCTCAAGGCGCTCGGCGTCATCTTCTTTGTGACGATTGCCGCCTCCGCCCTGTTCCTGAAGGCCCCCGAGGCCGGCTGGCTGCCCGAGGGCTTCGAGGCCCCCAAGGGCGGCGCGCATGCCGGCACCTTCGGTGACCTCACCCCGGGCGAGATGGTCAAGACCCCGCGCTTCTGGGTCCTCATCGTCACCTTCGCCTTTGCCGCCACCGCGGGCACCCTGCTCGTGGGCAAGGTTGCCTCCATCGCCGCCGTTCAGCTCTTCGCCGACCCCACGAGCGCCGCGGCCGTCGCCCTCGGCGGTGTGGTGGTCTCCGTCAACACCTGCGCCAACCTGGTCGGTCGTCTGTCCTTTGGCCAGATCATCGACAAGCTCGGCGCCTATAAGTCGCTGCTCATCAGCCTTGTCGTCACCATCGTCGCGCTCGTCATCATGTCGATGAGCTTTACGCAGGCCATGTTCTTTGTGGCGCTCGCCCTGCTCGGCTTTAGCTTTGGCGCCCTGCTCGTCATCTACCCGCCGCTCACCGGTGGCGCCTTTGGTACCAGCAACATCGGCGTCAACTACGGCATCATGTTTTTGGGTTACGCCGCCTCCACCTGGATCAGCCAGCCCATCACCGCCGTGCTGTATCACGCCGAGGCCGGCAGCGCCGCCTACCAGCAGTCCTTCTACGGCGCCATCGTGATCGCCGCCATCGCCGTCGTGCTCACCGTCTACATGATGGTCTCCGACAGCAAGAAAAAGTCCGCCTAGTTTTACCGATGCGACAAAGGGACAGCTCCTTTGTCGCATTCCACCGGTCACCAGTATTAAGGAGTCGAAATGTCTGAGCTCAACCCCGTCCGCATTGCCGTTATCGGCGCCGGTGCCATGGGCCGCAACCACATCCGCTTTGTCACCGAGGAGCCCGAGGCCGAGCTCGTCGCCATCGCCGACGCCTTTGAGGGCGCCCGCGCCACGGCCGAGGCCGCCGGCGTGCCGTTCTTCACCGATCCCGCCCAGATGATGGACGAGATCAAGCCCGAGGCCGTCATCATCGCCACCCCCAACGACCTGCACCTGGGCGTTGCCCGCGAGGCCGTAAAGCGCAACATCGTGCCGCTGGTCGAAAAGCCGATCTCCAACGACCTCGAGGATGCCCAGGCCTTCGCCGCCGAGGCCGAGACCGCCGGCGTGCCCGTGCTCGTGGGTCAGCACCGTCGCCACAACCCCTTCGTCAACAAGGCCAAGGAGATCATCGAGTCTGGCGAGCTGGGCAAGCTCACCGTGTCGAGTTTCCACTACATGATCTATAAGAACGACGAGTATTTCGATGTCGAGTGGCGCCGCAAGAAGGGTGCCGGCCCAATCTTGGTCAACCTGGTTCACGACGTCGACCTGCTCCGCTATCTGCTGGGCGAGCCCGTTGCCGTCCAGGGTATGCAGTCCAGCGCCGCCCGCGGTTTTGAGACCGAGGACTCCGCCGTGGTCAACGTCCGTTTTGCCGATGGCGCGCTCGCAAGCATGACCATCTCCGACGCCACCGCCAGCCCCTGGAACTGGGAGGCAACCGCTCGCGAGGATCCGCAGTACCGCCCCTTCGACGCCGACGCCTACTTTATCGGCGGCACTAAGGGCGCCCTGTCGCTGCCCCGCCTGCACCAGTTCTCCTACGACGGCGCCTCTAACTGGCACAAGCCGCTGCAGATGGAGATTCCGGCCGTCGACCCGGCACTGCCGCACAAGATGCAGCTCAAGCACTTTGTGAAGGTTGTCCGCCGCGAGGTCGAGCCCGTCGTGACCCCCGCCGATAATGTCAAGACGCTCACGCTGCTTAACGCTATCAAGGAGGCCGCCGAGACCGGCCAGCTCGTCGAGCTGTAATGCCTTAAGAGCGACCGCGGCAGAAACCCCCATGCCGAACCCTTCGGTCCGCCACCAACAAGCCCCTCTTCTTTGCCCCGCGAGCAGCCTCCTGCCCGCGGGGCTTTTTGGTACCTTGCCG
>CALLFD010000457.1 GCA_937997605.1 uncultured Collinsella sp.
CCGATCGACGCTGATGACTGCCCAGCCTATGCGATGAGCGCTCTGCATACCGATAGCATGCTCTTCGACGAGGAAATCCTACTCAAAGGCCTCGATGTCTACAAACGATTGCTTGGCTTGGAGTGACGATGGAACGACGCCGACAGACTGCCGTTTATAGTCCCGGTGGGTGTGGATGTGGCTTGTTGTTGCTTCCGGTTATTGCTGTGAGCATTGGCGTGATGTTTGCGCTTGCTGGGCTGGCTGCGGCGGCACTCGTACTGTTTATCACTGCCATCGGCGTGACGATTTGGCTCTGCCGCAATCGCGAGCGACGCCGTGCCGGCGGTAAAACCAATGTCGGCTGGGTTGTATTCCTGGTCATTGCGTACCCGCTGAGTGTCAGCTACCTGGTGTTCTTTGTCCTGTTGATGGTCAGTGCCTTTACCGGGGAATCCGTCACGGTGGGTTGATGCACTGCCAGCAGACGGTTGCGCAAAGTGCGTTTGCTCGGCGTTTGGATAACTGCATTGGCCGTTTACCGCAGCCTTAGCTCTCAGCTAATGAATTCAAGTTTAATCCTTCCTACGATGTGCTGTGTGCTGGCACGGTAGCCGGATCGTAGGAAGGATGCATGATGAAAAAGCTTGAAAACGAAGTGCTGCTGAGCCGTCGCGCTGCACTGGGCGCATTCGCCACCGTCGCCTTGGGGACTGCCGGTCTTCTTACCGGTTGTGGTAGCGATAAGGCGACCGTCACCGAGGACGCTGGCGATGGCGACAAGAAGGAAGAGGCGAAGAAGGAAGAGCAGTCTACGACTGACCTGGCGGTTGGTGCGACGGTGACCACGGCTGCCGGTCTTTCCGTCGTTGTCGATTCCGTCCAGCCCGGCCTCACAAATTATGACGGTTCGACCATGACGGGCATTCACGTCACGTACGTCAACAATGGTGATGAGGGCGCAGATTACAACATCTACGACTGGAAGGGCGAGGACGCCAACGGCGCTCAGCAGAATCAGGGTTACTACAGCGAGGGCTCCGATGAGCTGCAGTCTGGTACCCTTGCCGCTGGTGGCTCTGTGGCGGGCAATATCTACTTTGATGGCGATATCAAGAAGGCACTGTATTTTGCCAACATGTTTGATAAGTCTGCCACTGCAAGCTGGGTGTTGGCCTAGCATGTCGCTACCGTTGCGCCGTATGGGAGGTGAAGTCGTATGCCCGATAAAAAGCTGACTGACGAGTTGCTCAATGAGCTTCTCGACGCGCCAAACATCGATGGCTATATCAAAGAACACGACTTTGCCGCCCCGTCGCTTTCGAACTACCTGAAGCAGCTACTGCAGGAAAAGGGCTTGGAGCGCTCGCGCGTGGTTCGTATGGCCGATCTCAATGAGACCTTTGGCTATCAGATCTTTACCGGTGCGCGGCATCCGAGCCGCAATAAGGTGCTGCAGATTGCCTTTGCGATGGCGCTGACGCTCAAAGAAACCAACCGTGCGCTGACGGCTGCCGGGGTAAGCGTCCTTAACTGCAAGGACCGCCGCGATGCGATTATCATTTTTTGCATCGATCGCGGGTGCAGCCTCCAAAAGGTCAACGAGGAGCTGTATCGCTTTGGCGAGGAGACGGTGAGTTAGCGGCTGATATCTGAGCCGGCGGAGCTGCCGAACAACGATGCAAACGAACGGGGCGCAGATGCCATGGGGTGTCTGCGCCCTGCGCTATGATGGAGGCTATGGATACTCAGAGCCCAACATATTCCGATGACGAGCTGACCGCAGCGCTTGCCGAGCACCTGGCGTCGCTCGATCGCGACGACAGCTATCGCGTGGAGCGTGTACTTAAGCGCTCGTCCGTTGAAACAACCGAGCTCGTGTACTTTGAAGGAACCGGCGGTGGTTCGCTCGGCCCCTTTGTCCGTAAACGTATCGATGCTTCGGCTCAAATCGGCGGGGCATACGAGCGCCTGTTTGCCGCTCAGCGGGCAGGCAGGCGTTTTGAGCACCTGCCCAGAATCGTCGATTGTCGTCGTGTGGGCGACGAGCTCAACGTGGTTATGGAATACATCGAAGGGGAGACGCTCGGGGCGCTGGTGGACCGTCTGGGAGCCACCCCCGATTATGCACGTGAATTGTATCCTGTCCTTTGCGACGCCGTGGGCGAGCTCCATGCCGGTTTTGCAATGGCGGGGGAGGCTTCGGCGCCAGTGATCCATCGCGACCTCAAGCCGTCGAATATCATCGCGACAGGTGCCAACTATACGCCTGATGACGGCCTGACGTTTTCATCGCTGGTGATTATCGACCTGGGGATCGCGCGCGTATGGCGCGATGGCGCCGATGCCGATACCGTCAAGTTTGGGACACGGCCCTATGCGCCGCCCGAGCAGTATGGGTTTGGGCAGACGAGCGTACGAAGCGACGTCTACGCACTTGGCGCCCTGTTGTTCTTCTGCTTGACGGGAGTCGACCCTAAACCAGGGCTCGACATGCGCGAGCAATGCGAGGCGCGCGGCATTCCTACTCCACTTGCCGATGCCGTCTGCATGTCGATGGCGCTCGACCCGGCCAAGCGTTTTGCGAGCGCGGAAGCGTTGGGACGGGCGACGCGCGCGGCATACGATCTAAGTCGCCCCGTGCGGCCTCCTGCGCCTGCGCCTGTCCGTACTCCGGCCTCGGAGACGGTGTTGACGCCCCAAGGGCTCCAGAACCCCACAGGGCTTCCTAGGCCTGCCGCCTCCGCTGCATGCGGTCTGCTCTCTCGCGTTCCGGAGTCTCTGGGGCGTATTTGGAATACGCTCGTCTGCTTCTCGCTGCTTGTGTTCTTTGCCGGAAGTCACTTTGCCGTCTTTCACCCCACGGGAGCAAATCAAGGCTACCCGACGTGGCTTCTCATAATCGAGTATTTTTTCTTTGTCGATGGCCTTATGGTGCTTATGCATTTTGCGCTGCTCGATAAGCGCCGTCTTCGTCGGCGATTCGCATTGCTCGACAGCTATCGCGGCAAGAAGCTCGCGAAGCTCTTGCTCAAGGCATTGGGTGTGCTGCTCCTATGCATGATCGTCATAGTCGCGGTTGCCAATGCGACCGGCGTCGTCGATACCTCCGCTACCTAAAAGAAAAGGGCCCCATTGGGGCCCTTTGCAGTTGCACTTAGATGCGGTTCATCTGAGCGGCGACTTTGTTGTACCAGTCCTGCCACGTGGGCGGGCAGTACTTTTTGGCCGCTGCCGGGGTAAGGGTGGAGCCGTAGTTGGCGCCCAGATAGGCAACGTGAGCGGAGATGCCCTCGCTCCAGCTGCCAAAGCTGCGCCAACCGCCGCCACGTGCACTCCAGCCCCAGGCGTTGTAAGAATTGGCGCAATAAGCACCCTTGGTGCTCTCGATGCAGGCGATGGCGGGGGACCAACGGGGGTCGACACCGGTATTCCAAGCGGCGACGGCAAAGATATAGCCCTGGCCTGCCATGGGGGAGCCGGCGAGATAATTGTCGATGCGGCCTGTCCACTCATTAATGAACGAATCGTAATCGGAGTTACCAGTATTGGAGCTGTTCACCGTGGTGTCGATGGTGGTGTTGGTGTTGGTGGCCTGGCTGCTGGAATTGCTGCCGCTTACGCCCTCGCCCGAGAGCTTCTCGGCGGCAGCGGCCTTATCGGCCTCAAGCTTGGCAAGCTCGGCGGCATTTTCCTGCTCGGCTTTTGCCTGCGCCTCGCTGCGGAGCTGCTGGGCCTGCGCCAGCGCGTCCTCGGCGTTTTTCTGCTCCGCCTCAAGCTGAGACTTGGCCTGCTGGAGCTCGGCCTTGTTCTGCTCGAGTTCGGTTTGCATATTATTGAGCTCTTCGATCTCGTCGACGCTCGAGCTCGTGATCTGGTTGGTGTATTTGCAGGTCGTGATGAACTCACCCAGGCTCTGCGCGTTGACCAGGAAGCTCACGATGGGATTGGTGCCCTTCTGATACTTGTACAGATCGCGCATGGCGGAGCTTGCCTTGGCCTGCTGCTCGGGAAGCTTGGCCTCGATTTCCTCGATGCTTGCCTCATTGGAGTCAATCTGCTTTTGCAGGTCATCGAGCTTGGTGCGGGCGTCGTTGTAGGCGCTCGTAGCGGCTTCGATCTTCTGCTGGGCTGCGGAAAGCTGGTCCTGCGTTGCCTGCGAGGCGGCATACGCCGCAACGGGGGAGAGCATCGGCGTGGCCGTCAGCGCAACGGCGAGCGCGGCGCTCGTGATGATACGAGCCGGCTTCGACGCAATGAGCGCTGCGGTGCGATGATTCGAATGCTGCATCCAGTCCCTCTGCAATCAATCGTAGGTTATGGTTCGAACGGTATTCTACTACTGCTTTCGACCTCAACTTGAACCTTAAAGGTCCCAAAGGGTCAAGTTGAACTTGAGGCTTTGGCTTTGACCTGCAGTTATGATGAATTGTTGAGAAACCATAGAGTTCAACTTTAACGTTACAGAGCCCTGTTTGAGAGGAGTTTTGGGCTGTAAAAGCTATCTCAACGTGGGGTTTCATAACTACAGCGTGCCCTTCTGGCGAGCCTGCTCAATCTCTTCGAGGGCCTCGGCGGGGGTGAACGAACAGGTGCCGTCGCCGAGTTTGACTACCCGGATATCGTCGCCGGTATGGACCTCTCCGCCCTTTAGTACCACGCCAAAAACGCCCTCGTGGGGAAAGATACAGTCGCCGGCGAGATAGTAGATGGCACAGCGGGTGTGGCAGACCTTGCCGATCTGACTGATTTCGACCAGGACATCGTTGCCAATCTTGAGCTGCGTTCCCAGGGGGAGCGAGAGCAGGTTGATGCCCTGGGTTGTGAAGTTCTCGCCAAAGTCGCCCTCGTGCACATCGAGCCCGCGCGCCTGCGCCGTCTGGATAGACTCTGCAGCTAAAAAGGAAACCTGGCGGTGCCAATGCCCGGCGTGCGCATCGGAGGCGAGGCCAAACTGCTCGATGACGGTGTCGTGCCCGTCGGCGACGGGTGACTTACGCGTGCCTTTGTGCTCCGACGTGTTGATTGAGACGATACGGGCAGGCCCGTTGTAAGCATCGTTTGCGGTGCGTAGGGGAGCTGCCGTTTGTGCGCGTTCCGCCAGCTCGTGCCTCGCGGCATTGAGGATGGGATTATCGGTCGGATGGTCTTGGGGCACGTGCGCGCCTTTCGCTCGAGGATGTCAATACACTGAATCCTACAACAATGGTAGGTTCATTGCCCATTGTCATACAACGGTGAGCGCCGTCTTCGTGCTGGCCTTCGTGCTGGACGATTGCGTCGATTGCCATAGATACGGTGGAGCTTTGGGCGCCGGCGGCTTGGCACGCTAGAATAAATCAGTTGCGCAAAGACCGCCCGTTGTGTGGGCAGTTCATGATAGGAAGTTTCCATGGCATTGCAATTTACAGAGCGCGAGTTCATTCCCGTGCTGCTTGGTGGCGACATCAACGCCTATTCGGTGGCGCGCGCCTTCTACGAGGAGTACCAGGTCAAGAGTCTGGTCTTTGGCAAGTATCAGACGGGTCCCGCGTACCGCAGCCAGATTATCGACTACACGCCCAACGTGGATATCGACACCATGCCCGTGATGCTCAAAACCGTCAACGGCATTGCCCAAGCGCATGCCGACAAGACGATTGTCCTTGTGGGCTGTGGCGATAACTATGTTGCCCTCGTGGCTCAGGCCAAGGATGCCCATGAGTTGGCGGATAACATCGTCGCGCCTTACGCTCCCTATAGCATGCTTGAACAGTGTCAGAAGAAGGAGATCTTCTACGAGCTGTGCGAGAAGCATGGCGTGCCCTATCCGCACACGTTTACCTTTACCAAGGCGATGCTCAATGCCCAGGGTGAGGCGCCTGCCGAAGTGCTCGACCAGATCGATTTTCCTTACCCGATGATTCTGAAGCCTTCTGACGGCATCATGTGGTGGCAGCACGAGTTCGAGGGCCAGAAGAAGGCCTATGATATTGCCGACCGCGCCGAGCTGGAACAGGTCATTCGCGATTCGTATGCCAGCGGCTACACCGACGATCTGATCTTGCAGGACCGCGTGCCCGGCAACGATGAGTACATGCGCGTGCTCACCAGCTATTCCGACCGCAACGGCAAGGTGCGCATGATGTGCCTGGGCCATGTGCTGCTCGAGGAGCATCAGCCCCACGGTGTCGGCAACCATGCCTGTATCATTACCGAGCCCAACGACGAGCTCATGGGCGGCGTGCGCAAGTTGCTCGAGGACCTTCACTTTGTGGGCTATTCCAACTTTGACGTTAAGTACGACGAGCGCGACGGCTCGTTTAAGTTCTTCGATTTCAACACGCGCCAGGGCCGCAGCAACTACTATGTCACTAACAGTGGCTTTAACGTTGCCAAGTATGTGGTGGACGAGTATGTGTTCAACCGCCCGTTTGAGCCGGAGTTTGTGACGGCTCAGGACGAGGCCCTGTGGATGGTCGTCCCCATGGGCGTCGTCGACCAGTACGTCAAGGATCCCGAGCTGCGCGCTAAGGTGCATCGCCTGGACAAGGAAGGCAAGGGCGCCGACCCTTCGTTTATGAAGGGCGACTTTGTCTTTAACCGCTGGCTGCGCATGTGGCACACCAAGCTGCGCCACTTTAAGCTGTTCAAGACGTATTACAAGTAGATGAGCGCGGCGCCCGTCCGGTTTGCATCGGGCGGGCGCGGGTATGATACGCGCAATTGCGCAAGCGTCACCAAGGAGGCGGCGATGGAAAAGCTGGGAGTTATCGGCGGCATGGGCGCCGAGGCCACGTCGTATTACTACGACCAGGTGGTGCGCCACACGGCTGCTGCCTGCGATCAGGAACATATCGACATGGTGGTGCTCTCCAAGTCGACCATGCCCGACCGCACGTTGGCCATTAAGACCGGCGAGCATGCCAAGCTGCTGGCGACCATGAAAGAGTGTGCCCAGGCACTCGAGTCGCTGGGCTGTGCGCACATTGCTATTCCCTGCAACACGTCACACTACTTCTACGACCAGATCCAGTCGTTTACGAAGGTGCCGATTATCCACATGCCGCGTGAGTCGGTGCGCTATGCTCTGGCCGGTGCGGTGATGGGGGAGTGCGAGTTCGACCCCAACCTGAGTATGCCGGCCGAGCCGGTGCACAAGATTGGCATCATGGGCACCGATGGCACCGTGGGCGCGGGCGTCTACGGCCGCGAATGTAAGGCTGCGGGTGTTGAGGTCGTCTATCCCAGCGAGAAACGTCAGAACGATGTGATGTCGCTTATCTACGATGATGTGAAGGCCGGACGTGAGCCCGATATGGATAAGTTCGACCGCGTGATGTGGGAGTTCGCCCGTAGCGGCTGCGACCGCGTCATTCTGGCCTGCACCGAGCTCTCGGTGCTGCAGAAGTACCGAGAGATGCCCGAGATCACCCTCGACGCCATGGATGTCCTGGTGCGCG
>CALLFD010000458.1 GCA_937997605.1 uncultured Collinsella sp.
TCGGGCGAGGGCAAGCGGTTTGGCTCTAACAAGATGCTCGCCGATATCTATGGCGAGCCGCTGATTGCCCGGACCATCGATTCGGTTCCCCGGGGCTTTGACGTCGTGGTTTCGACGCGTTGGCCCGAGGTCGCTCAGATTTGCGAGGACAAGCATTGCCCGTGTGTGCTGCACGATGGCGAGCTGCGCAGCGAAAGCGTCCGTGCGGGCCTTTCATGGGGAGTCGAACGCAACTGGAAAGGTTGCCTCTTTTTGCCGGGCGACCAGCCGCTCGTGAGTTCGGGTTCTTTTGAGGCTATGGTTCGTGCGTTTGACGAGTGTGGCCGCAAACATCCGGTGCGTCTTGCGTGCAACGGTGAGCCTTCGAGCCCGGTGCTCTTTCCGGCGGAACTGTTCGATGCACTTATGTGTCTTGAGGGCAAGGACGGCGGCGGTTCGATCCTCAAGGACCGTACCGACGTGGTGCTGGTCGAGGCGCGTGCCTACGAGCTGTGGGACGTCGATACCGCCAAGGGACAGCAACGCACAACGGAGCATATCGCCGCCTGCTCGTATTTTGATCGCGTGGCCAACTGCATCAATCAATAAGGAGCAATTATGATCATCATCAAAAACGGCGCGCTCGTGACGCCCCAGGGGCTTCGCCGCGCCGATCTTGCCATGGAGGGCGATAAGATTGTGCGGATTGCCGCAGCGATTGAGCCGGGCGCCGACGATACCGTCGAGGACGCCGCGGGCTGCTGGGTGTTTCCCGGCTTTATCGACGGCCACACGCACATGCAGTGCTGGACTGGCATGGATTGGACAGCCGATAGCTTTGAAACCGGCACGCGTGCGGCTGCCTGCGGCGGTACGACGACCATCGTGGACTACGCGACGGCCGATCGCGGCGTGACCATGCCCGATGCCTTGGCCGAGTGGCATCGCCGTGCCGACGGAACCTGCACGGCCAACTACGCCTTTCATATGGCACTCGCCGAGTGGAATGAACGCAACCGCGCCGATCTTTCGGCTATGCGCGAGGCGGGCGTATCGTCGTTTAAGACCTACTTTGCCTACGATCATTTGCGCCTGGACGATGCCGAGACGCTCGAGGTGCTCGAGGAGCTCAAGCGTATTGGCGGCATACTGTGCGTGCATTGCGAGAACGGTACGCTGGTGAATGAGCTGCAGAAGCGCGTGTACGAGCAGGGGATTCATGGACCCGAGGGGCATGCGCTCAGCCGCCCGGACGTGTGTGAGGCCGAAGCCGTGAGCCGCCTGCTGTATCTGGCGCACCTGGCCGGCGACGCCCCGGTCAACGTGGTGCACCTTTCGACCAAGTTGGGGCTCGGGGCCATTCGTGCGGCCAAGGCGCGCGGGCAGAAGAATATCTATGTCGAGACCTGCCCTCAGTATCTGATGCTCGACGACACCTGCTATCTGGAGCAGGGCGAGGACGGCTTTGCGGGCGCCAAGTACGTGATGAGTCCGCCGCTGCGCCATGCCGGCGACCGTGCCGCGCTGCGCGAGGCGCTTGTGGCCGGCGAGATCGATACGATTGCGACCGACCACTGCAGCTTTAACCTGCACGGGCAAAAGGACCGCGGGCGCGACGACTTCCGCGCGATTCCCAACGGCGGGCCCGGTGTGGAGCATCGTCCCGTCGCGATTGCCACGAGCTTTGAAGGGCAACTGGGCCCCGAGGATCTGTGCCGCTTGATGAGCGAGAACCCGGCGCGCGTCTTCGGCATGTATCCGCGCAAGGGCTGTCTTGCCGAGGGCTCCGACGCCGACGTGTGCGTGTGGGATCCCAAGGCACGCTGGACCATTCGCGCGGCGACACAGCATCAGGCCGTGGACTACACGCCGCTCGAGGGCTTTGAGGCGCATGGTCGCGCCAAGGCCGTGTTTGTGAACGGTGTGCTGGCGGCGCGCGATGGCGAGCCCACCGGAGCCCAGCCCGGTCGCTACGTGCCCCGCTAGCAGCAAAGATGCCGTGTCCCCTCCTCAGTTGCGGTGAAATACGGACTGTTTGCGGCCGTCGGGCGGCCAAACAGTCCGTATTTCACCGCAACTGAGGAGATGGGGCCGGCTACTTGAGGCTGCTGGCGACGACGGGGCGGTCGAGAGCTGCCTCGAAGCGGTCGGCCATCGTGGGGTCGCTGAGCGTGTCGACTTGGTTGAGCATGACGCGTGCGGTGCTGAGTTTCAGCGCCTGCATCTCGGCATTGAGCACCTGGGCGACGCGCTCGGGCGTGGCGATGTCGGTGAGCTCGCAGCCGCAACGCTCGCAAAAGAGCTCGGGGCGGTGGACGGCTTCGTTGATGGGCTTGCTGAGTCCCGAGGCGCCGACGAGCCAGACGACGTTGGCCGTGCCGGCGGGAATTACCGGCTCCCAGGCGGCATGCGCCTTGAGCGGGAGTCGCTTGCTACCGTCTGCCTCGGCCAACACATAGTCAAAGCGCTGTGCCAGCCCGCCGAGTGGCTCGGCGGGGGCGGAGAGCTTGCCTGTCTCCGGGTCCAAGACGCCTGCCTGGCAGATGCCTCCGCGTGCAAGGCCCGCGCAGGCCTCGCAGGTGCATCCGGGGACATGCGAGGCGCCCGGCTTCCAAGGCGCGGCGTCCAGGCGACGATTCGACCCGTCCCATGGCACGCCGGCAACGGGAAGCATATGCGTGGTGGTGCAGAGGAGCACGCGGCCGCCAGCGCGCATGAGCTCAAGACCCAGCGTTTTGAGCAACGTCGACTTGCCGCCGCTGCCGATAATCGCGGTAATGCCCGGCTCGATCCTGAGCGCCGAGGCAAGATTGCCGCTAACCGTTTCCATCTGTTCACCGCCGTATAATACTGTGATAATAAATAATCATCAGAGTAGCGGTCGAACCGCTTTTGCTCTGCTCAAACCGTAGCACAGGGAGGTGCCCCGGGAATGCTCGTTTATGTTCGCGGCGCCGGCGATATCGCCACGGGCGTCGCCGCCCGTTTGGTGCGCGCCGGCGTGTCGGTCGTTATGGCCGATATCGCGGTTCCCACGTGCATCCGCCGCACAATCAGTTTTTGCGAGGCCATTCGCCTGGGCGAGGTCCAGGTCGAGGGCATTCGCGCTCGCTTGGCGCAGACGCCGGCAGAGGCGCTCGAGATTACCCAAGCGGGGGATGTTGCCGTCGTGGTGGACCCTCAGGCCAAGATGCTCGATGAGCTTAAACCCGCGGCTGTGGTCGACGCGATTCTGGCCAAGCGCAACCTGGGCACCACGCGCGACATGGCGCCTACCGTCATCGCCGTGGGGCCGGGCTTTACCGCGCCGGTCGATTGCGACGCCGTGGTCGAGACCATGCGCGGGCATTTTTTGGGCCGTGTCATTACCCAGGGCTCGCCCCAGCCCAACACGGGCGTGCCGGGCGTGATCGCCGGCTATGGCAAGGAGCGCGTTATCCACAGCCCCGCCGCCGGCGTGTTTCGGTCCGACCGCGCAATCGGCGACATCGTGAGCGCCGGAGACGTGATTGGCTACGCGGACGATACGCCCATGTGCACACAGATCGATGGCTGCCTGCGCGGGCTTTTGGCGAACGGCGTGCAGGTGACTGAGGGCTTTAAATGCGCCGATGTCGATCCGCGCGGCGATGCCAGCTATATCAACTACATTTCGGACAAGGCGACGTCGGTCGGCGGCGGCGTGCTCGAGGCACTCGCTATGCTCACCGATATCTTTAGAGGATAGAAGGCGGCAATGGAAAAGCTCGATGTTGTGAATGCGGCGCTTGCCGCCCTGCGTGCTGGCGAGACGTGCGAGCTGGCGGTCGTGGCCGGCACGGCGGGGTCGTCACCGCGCGGTGTGGGCGCATGGATGGCCGTCTTTGCCGACGGCAGCCAGGCGGGCACTATCGGCGGCGGCAAGATTGAGCTCTTTGCGCTGGATGAGGCGCGCGAACTCCTGAGCGCGGGACAGTCGCGTCTGGTCCGCTACACCATGGGCGGCGAGAACTCCGATACCGGCATGATCTGCGGCGGAGCCATTTGCCTGTGCTATCTGCATCTGGATGCGACCCAGGCACCGTTGTTCCAGGAAATTGCCGACGTCTTGGTCTATCGGCGCATCGGCGACTTCGTCATCGACTTTGAGCCGTTTATCGCGAGCGCGCTCGAGGGCGATGTGGCCGAGTACCATGGCGAGGCATCGCGCCATACCATTGCGGGCTGCCCCGGGCTTTCACTGGTGGAGGAGGGGAGTAACGTCACCTACACCAACGCTGCCTCTGAGATTCCCGCGGCGCACATCGAGACGCTCTGCCCCGAGGGCCTGACCTACATCTTTGGCTGCGGACACGTGGGCGCCGCGACGGCGCGCGTGCTCACGGCGGCGGGCTTTGCCGTCGTGGCCTGCGATGACCGCCCCGGCACGTTGACGCCCGAATGGGTGCCCGGTGTCTACGATCGTCGCCTGGTCGATTACAAGAACCTGAGCGAGCTGTGTCCCATCGGTCCGCGCGACTTGGTGGTCGTCGCCACGGCGGGCCACAAGTCCGATATCGACGTGGTGATTCAGGCCATGCGCGCCAAGCCCGCCTATCTGGGCTGCCTGGGTTCGCGCCGCAAGACGGCCTTTGTGCGTGCCCGCCTGGAGCAGGAAGGCTTTACGCAGGACCAGATCGACGAGCTGCACCTTCCGATCGGCGTTGCCATCGAGGCCGAGGACCCCGAGGAGATCGCCATCTCCATCGCCGCCGAGATGATCCACCTGCGCCGCACCAAACTCGTTCCCCGCAAGCGCTAATCGCATCCCCACCAATAAGTTGCGGTGAAATACGGATTGTTTAAGCCTGTTAGGCCGCCAAACAGTCCCTATTTCACCGCAACTGCTTTTTGGGATCCATTTGTGCGGGGGAGTTGTGGAGTTGTGCAGGCAGACGAGGTTTTTCTGGAAATACGCTCCCGATGCGCGTATAGTACCGATTGTTTTGTCGGCTCCTGCTGCGTCGAGTCCAAACCGCAAAATGCCATGAGCGGCGCGGATGCAGCCAGGAGGCACGAGGACAACCCATCGTGGCCACGCCCCGTGCTTAAAACCCCAAGAAGGAGTGAACAATGGCAGAAGAGAAGTATGTGCCGCGTCTGAAGACCAAGTACAACAACGAGGTCAAGCAGCAGCTTCAGGACAAGTTCCAGTACGAGAACGTCATGATGATCCCCAAGTTTGAGAAGATCGTCGTGAACATGGGTGTCGGCGAGGCCGCTACCGATTCCAAGGCCATCGACGGTGCCGTGCGCGACCTGCGCGCCATCACCGGACAGCAGCCGATGATCACCCGTGCCCGTAAGTCCATCGCTACCTTCCGCCTGCGCGCTGGTATGCCGATCGGCTGCAAGGTTACCCTGCGTGGCGACCGTATGTGGGAGTTCTTCGATCGTCTGACCTCCGTCGCGATCCCCCGTATCCGCGACTTCCGCGGCATTTCCGCCAAGAGCTTCGACGGCCGTGGTAACTTCTCCATGGGCGTCACCGAGCAGCTCATCTTCCCCGAGATCGACTTCGATTCCGTCGATCACCAGCGTGGTATGGACATCACTTTCGTGACCACCGCCAACACCGATGAGGAGGCCAAGGCCCTTCTGGACGCCTTCGGTTTCCCGTTCAAGAAATAGGTTCACCTGCCCTATAAGCGCCGTTCCCACAAGGGGGCGGCGCTTGGGGCGAACAATACTCTATGTGAGGAGGATATAAGTGGCTAAGACATCGATGATCGTCAAGTGCAATCGCAAGCAGAAGTTCTCTACTCGTGAGTACACGCGCTGCCAGCGCTGCGGCCGTCCGCACTCTGTGTACCGCAAGTTCGGCCTGTGCCGTGTCTGCTTCCGCGAGCTTGCACTCAAGGGCGAGCTTCCCGGCGTTAAGAAGGCCAGCTGGTAAGTCACTACCAGCGTTTCAAGCATCAGTTTGGAACAGGGAAAACGCGCTAAAAAGGCTTTGCCGTTAAGGGCGGCGAAGAACCAAGAGCACGTGTTCATCAAGAACGAAGGAGAATCTGTATGAACCTTACAGACCCGATCGCAGATATGCTTACGCGCATCCGTAACGCTAACTCTGTGAACAAGGCCACGGTCTCCATGCCGAGCAGCAAGAAGCTCGTCGAGATCGCTCGTGTTCTGCACGAGGAGGGCTACATCGAGGGCTACGATGTCGAGGACACCGTTCCCCAGAAGACTCTGCACATCACGCTTAAGTATGGTCCCAAGAAGGCTAAGGTCATCAACGGCATCCGCCGCATTTCCAAGCCGGGCCTGCGTAAGTACACCGGCGTTGCCGACATGCCCCGCGTCCGCGGTGGCCTTGGTACCGCCATTATTTCCACCAGCCATGGCGTCATGACCGACCGCGATGCTCGCAAGCACAACGTCGGCGGCGAGATCATCGCTTACGTCTGGTAATTCGCTCGGTAGGTAGAAGGAAAGGAGATCACCGTGTCTCGTATCGGTAATAAGCCTGTCCAGATTCCCGCCGGAGTCGAAGTGGCAGTCAACGGCAACAACGTTGTCGTCAAGGGCCCCAAGGGCCAGCTCGAGCTCGATGTCTTTGAGAAGCTCGCTATCAACGTCGAGGACAACGTCCTCACCGTTTCCCGTCCCGACGACGAGCGTGAGACCCGTGCCCGCCACGGCCTCACCCGTGCCCTCATCCACAACATGGTTGTTGGCGTTTCCGAGGGCTTCGAGAAGAAGCTCGAGCTCGCCGGCGTCGGTTACCGCGTGCAGCAGAAGGGCAAGAACCTCGAGTTCTCCCTGGGCTTCTCGCACCCCGTGATCGTCGAGGCTCCCGAGGGCATCACCTTCGAGGTTCCCGACAACACCCACGTGAACGTCAAGGGTATCAACAAGCAGCAGGTCGGTCAGATCGCCGCTGAGATCCGCGGCCATCGTCCTCCCGAGCCTTACAAGGGCAAGGGTATCCACTACGTTGGCGAGCACATCCGCCGCAAGCTGGGTAAGGCCGCCAAGTAGTCGTAACCGACTCACTCGCATAAGACCAGCACCCCGTCAGGTGCTGGCAAGATCAACCTTTTTAGGAGTTTACGTATGAACAAGCATAAGGCGAAGCTGGAAGGCCTCAAGCGTCGTCAGCGTCGTGTTCGCGGCAAGGTCTCAGGTACCTCCGAGCGTCCGCGTCTTCGCGTGACCCGTACTAACGCCAACATCTATGCCCAGATCATCGACGACAGCAAGGGCTCCAGCCTGACGCTCGTCTCTGCCTCGACCCTCGAGGCCGAGTTCAAGGGCACCCACACCTCGAACAAGGAGGCTGCGGAGAAGGTCGGTCAGCTCGTTGGCAAGCGCGCCATCGAGGCCGGCATCACCAAGGTCGCCTTCGATCGCGGTGGCCGTATCTACCATGGCCGCGTCAAGGCCCTCGCCGACGGTGCTCGTGCCGCCGGTCTCGAGTTCTAGGAGGTATGTAGCACATGGCTCGTAATCAGAAGCAGCAGCGCGAGGCCTCCGAGTTCGAGGAGCGCGTCGTTTACATCAACCGCGTGTCGAAGACCGTCAAGGGTGGTCGTCGCATGAGCCTCGTCGCTCTCGTCGTCGTTGGCGACGGCAAGGGCAACGTCGGCGTTGGCATGGGCAAGTCCGCTGAGGTGCCCATGGCCATCTCCAAGGCATCTCTCGATGCCAAGAAGAACATGTTCCACGTGCCGGTGACCGAGCAGGGCACCATCCCGCACGAGGTTCTCGGCCACTTTGGTGCCGGCCGCATCATCATCAAGCCCGCTGTCGAGGGTACCGGCGTTATCGCCGGCGGCGCTGTGCGTCCCCTCTTTGAGCTTGCTGGCATCAAGAACGTCCTGTCCAAGTCCCTCGGTACCGACAACGGCCTCAACATCATCAAGGCTGCCGTCGAGGGCCTCAAGGAGCTCTCCAGCCCTGAGGACGTCGCGGCTCGCCGTGGCCTGACGGTCTCCGAGATGTTCGTCGGTAAGGAGAACTAAGCATGGCTGACACCATCAAGATCAAGCAGGTCCGCAGCACCAACGGTTGCAAGCAGGACCAGGTCCGTACTGTCCGTGCCCTCGGTCTCCACAGGATCCGCGAGGTTCGCGAGATTGCTGACAACGAGTCCGTCCGCGGCATGATCTTCAAGGTCAAGCACCTTGTCGAGATTGTAGAGGAGTAGCAAATGCAGCTTATCGATCTTACTCCCGCGCCCGGTTCCACCAAGAACCGCAAGCGCGTCGGCCGTGGCAATTCTTCGGGTCACGGCACCACTTCTGGCCGCGGTCAGAAGGGCCAGGGTTCCCGCTCTGGCGGCACCAAGGGTGCCGGCTTCGAGGGTGGCCAGACTCCGCTGGCTATGCGCCTGCCCAAGCTTCCGGGCTTCCGTAACCCCCGTCGTATCGAGTACACCGCTGTTAACGTTGAGCGTCTCGAGCGTAAGTTCGAGGACGGCGCTGTGATCGACGGTGCCGCTCTTAAGGCCGCTCGCATCACCAAGAGCGAGTTCGAGCCCGTCAAGGTGCTCGGCAATGGTGAGCTCACCAAGAAGTTCACGGTCAAGGTCGACAAGGTCAGCGCTTCTGCGCAGGCCAAGATCGAGGCCGCCGGCGGAAAGGTCGAGCTGCCGTGCTAAATGGTCTTAAGAATGCTTTCCGCATCAAAGAATTGCGCGAAAAGATTCTTTTTACCATAGCTATGCTCGTCGTGTACCGCATTGGTGCGCACGTTCCTGTGCCCGGCATTCCCTTCCAGGGGATGCTGGGCCTTTTCTCGACCGATAACAATTCGGTCGCCGCAGGTGCTATGGCCCTCCTGAATCTTTTCTCTGGCGGTGCGTTGAGCTATGTGTCGGTGTTTTCGCTGGGCATCATGCCTTACATCACCAGCTCGATCATCCTCCAGATGCTCCAGGCCGTCGTGCCTTCCCTGCATGAGCTTGCCCGCGAGGGCGAGGTCGGTCAGACCAAGATTACGCAGTATTCGCGTTACCTCACCCTGGCTCTGGCAATCCTCAACTCCGTGGGTTACCTCTTCCTCTTTAAGAGCTTCGGCATCAGCTTCAATGGCGCCGGCGCTCCCGAGATCATCTTCGACCTCATGATCGTCGGTACACTCACCGCGGGCGCCATGCTGATCATGTGGATTGGTGAGCTCATCACCCAGCGCGGTATCGGCAATGGCATGTCGCTGATCATCTTCGCGAACATCATGGCCGGTCTGCCGCAGGCTATCTTCTCCAGCACCGAGGGCAATGCCGGTGGCATCATCACCATGGTGATCATCTGCGCCATCATCCTGCTGGTTATCCCGCTGATTGTTTTCCTTGAGCGCGGCCAGCGCCGCATCCCGGTCTCCTACGCTAAGCGCGTCGTGGGCCGTCGCATGATGGGTGGCCAGACCACCTACCTGCCCATCAAGGTCAACACGGCGGGTGTCGTGCCGATCATCTTCGCTTCGGCGCTGCTGTACTTCCCGGCTCAGATTGCCGTGTTCTTCCCCGGCATCGGCTGGATTCAGGCAGTTGCCTCTGCGCTTTCGCGCGGCTGGCTCAACTGGGTGCTTAACGTTGTCCTCATCGTGTTCTTCGCGTACTTCTACACCTCCATGGTGTTCAACCCCGATGACACGGCCGACAACCTTAAGAAGCAGGGCGGCTTTATTCCGGGCGTGCGTCCGGGTAGGGCTACCGCGGCCTACATCAAGAACGCGCTCAACAAGATCACGCTTCCCAGCGCTGTCTTTTTGGCGCTCATCGCCATCGTGCCTTCGATCATCTTCTCCTTCACGGGTAACCAGCTGATTCAGGCATTTGGCGGCACGTCCATCCTCATCATGGTCGGCGTCGTGCTCGACACGGTCGATAAGCTCGAAGGCCAGATCAAGATGTATGATTACGATGGATTCTTTAAATAGGCTAGAGGAGGATTGCTCATGAACCTCGTATTGCTCGGAGCTCCGGGTGCCGGTAAGGGCACCGTCGCACAGGAGCTCGTCGCCGAGTTTGGCGTCGCCCACATTTCCACGGGCGACCTGCTGCGTGCTGCCGTCAAGGGTGGCACCGAGCTTGGTATTCAGGCTAAGAAGTACATGGACGCTGGCGAGCTCGTTCCCGACCAGCTCGTGATCGACCTTGTCAAGGAGCGCCTTGCCGCCGATGACGCCCAGCAGGGCTTCATCCTCGACGGGTTCCCGCGCAACACCGCCCAGGCTGTGACGCTCGATTCCGAGCTCTCTGCCATGGGTCGCGAGATCGACTGTGCCCTTCTGGTCGATGTGGCCCCCGAGGTCATTATCGATCGCCTGTCTTCGCGTCGCACCTGCCGCGCCTGCGGTTACACCGGCACCGCTGCCGATGCTACCTGCCCCAAGTGCGGTGGCGAGATGTATCAGCGCGACGACGACAAGCCTGAGACCATCAAGAACCGTCTCGACGTCTACGAGAAGTCCACGAGCCCGCTCGTCGACTACTATCGTGGCCAGGGTCTGCTCAAGTCGGTCAACGGTGACCAGGCTCGCGAGACCGTGTACGGGGATGTCAAAGAGGCTCTCGGTCTATGATCAAGATTAAGTCTGCAACGCAAATCGAGCAGATGAAGAAGGCAGGAGCGCTATCTAAGATGGCGCTCCGCCACGTTGGAGCCATGGTGCG
>CALLFD010000459.1 GCA_937997605.1 uncultured Collinsella sp.
GCCGTAGACAGCCGTCGCCGTCAGGGTACCATCGCCGTTGTCGACAACGGTTACACATGCGTCAATTGCCGACACGGTGGCGCTCACGCCCGCAGGCAGCTTGCCGGTCTGCTCGGCAGCAATGTAATGAATGGTCCACGTCGGTTTGTCTGAGCTAGCATCAAGCGATGCCTTGTCTTCCTCGACCAGCTTGGCGAGCGACTTGGTCGTGTACGTCAGCGGACCGAACTCAACCTTGCCACCCTTGTTGGTTGCATCCAGCAGAACCTCGTCGTGCCCCGCATAGCTCAGCGCAAACTTAAATTCGTCATCAGCCATCGGGCGCCCCGTGAGCGTCTTGGTTGCCTCAAGGGTCAGCGGAGTTTCCATCTTGGCGCTATAGGTGTTCTTGAACTCGGTCTCGCCCGAGATCTTTTCAACGTCAGCCTTAAGCCCACCCGTGGCATTAACCGCCACGGTCACCTTGAACGTGGCAACGTTCTTGCTGTAGGTAATGCCACCGGCGTCGCCCTTGACCTCGCGGACCTCATAGGTGTACTCGCCCGGCTTGTTGTAGGTGATCTCGCCGAAGTCGATGGCTGCCTTGCCGTCCGGGTCGGGTTTGTGCACGGTCGTGTCCGTGGATGCAGGCATCGGAGCGTCATTCTTGGGCGTCGCGGAGAGCTCAAACTTAAACTCGTCCGCATCCGTCCAGCTGCGGCCCTCGAGCACCTTGGTCAGGCCAAAGCTGGCCTTGGTATCCACCGTTGTCGGCGTCACGTTAAAGCTGATCTTGCCGTTGTTGCCCAGGTAGGAATTGACATGCGTCGCGGTCGCCTTGGCGGACACGTTGTTCCACTTGGGATTAAGAACGTCGGTCGCGGTGCCAGTGTTGTTGCCGCCCACACTCTCCTTGGTGGTGTGAAGCTCGTCGATAAAGGCTAGGCGCGCGGTTCCCACGCTAAACGAAAGGTTGCCACCCTCGTCAGCAACAATAGCGCCGTCAAACTTCGCAGCGTCGCCGCCGATAAACTCGATGACGGCGGCGGCAGGCTTGGCCTCGCCGTTTTCGCCCCGCTCCTCAAACTCATCCTTGTAGTAATAGGTGCCGGTATCTGTCAGTGAATTCTTTGCAGGCTGTGTGCAGCCCTTGTCCGTGTAAATGGGCGTCTGCTTCTGGAAGTAGTAGTAGCGGTTGGTGTCGGCCGGCTCAAAGGTCGCAACCGTATTGCCCAGATCGCCGGCAGCCCACTTGTTCGCGTAGAAATTCACGGTCTTGGCGCCGTTGGCAACGGTCGTATTGTTCTCGATGTAATCCTTGAGCCCCGTTACCTTCTCGGGCGTAAACAGGTTGTCGAGTGCAGTGCTCTTCACGCTCGAGGTGTACTTCACGCGGATAGGCTGAGCGCTGTCGACCGAAAGCTTGCCGTCTACGGTCTTAAAGTGACTCAGCGGAATCAACGACGCAGGAATGCTGACCGTTACGACATCGCCCTTCTGGGGATTGTCATCACCAGCACGCTGCACGGTAATGAGCAGGTCTTTTGCCTTGCCGGTGAACTCGTAGGTGTCGGTATTGGTTTCTTTATTGACCGTTTTGTCCGTCTTGGTAAACGGCGTGCCGTTGATGACGACCTCGGTGAAGCTGTCGACCTGCATAAAGTCGCCCAGCTCGTCGGTAAACGTGATGTAGCCGGACTTGGTCGCGTCGTAGCCCTTATCAATTTCGGTCGGATAAGGCGCCTCTGACGTAATGGCCTGTGAGATGTCGTCGAAGACCTTCTTGAGCTCTTCGGCATCGGTCGCCGACTTGTAGTAGTCGGAGTTTTCCGCGCGTGCACCATGAGCATCCCATGCCGTGGCATTGGGGTAGTTGCTCGAAACGGCCTGCATGAACTTGTTCTCTTGGCTTGTCTTCGAATCTTGGACACTGGCTTTGGGGTTCGCGCCATCAAAGATGCCGATGGTATAAACGGTGGCCTTGCCGTCCTTCATATTCTTAGCAGCTGTCACGGCAGCGTTGGCGACACCCGCATCGAATTTATTTTGCTTTGTTGGCGTACCGTCGGTAAAGAACACAATAATCTTCTTGGCATCTTTGCGGCCATAAGTGGTAGTGATTTTCTCGGCCAGCTCTAGGCCATAGTCGGCGCGCGTGGCGCCGGCAGGCTGAATTTTATTAATTGTATTCTTCTTGAGATCATCCGCATTGCTGCCGGAACAGTAGGTCAATTCTTTCATAACCTGGGTGTAATTGTAGGAGTACCCTCCGTCGCGATACATATTGTTGCCGATATTGTTGGACTTCTCGCCCGCAAACTTAACAATGGCAACCCTATGTTGCCTATCGACACCCTCGATACTCTCGTTTTGTTTGGCGATGGTATCGATAAAGCTGTTCGCAGCGTTCTTCAGTGCATCGATACGCTTAGTGCGATCTCCGCCACCCATAGGATCATCCATCGAGCCAGATGCATCCAGCACCATCACGATGTCGAGCGGCGTAGTAACCGTCACGGTTGAATTAGACGTCGAGGACATGGCCGAAAGCGTGGTCAGAAAATCCGACTCTTCGTTTTCCTCAGTTGCCTCGACCGTCTTGTCGGTCCAGATTCGGCCGACGTTTTGGGTCGTTACCTTATTGCCACCGTGGCCTGCCGCCCAGATTTCCCAGCGACCGCTGGTGTCGGGGTCGGCGACCTTTCCGGTCATTATCGGTCCGTCCATTCCTGTGCTGGACCTGGCGTTGGCCTCGGGCAGCATGGCGAATGCTGCGGCTGGCAACACCAGCACTACGGCCAGTATCACCGCCAAGAGACCCCTCGTGTACTTACTCATCGCGTCTCCCTTCTCGCGGTCTCAGACCTTGCAACAGCCTAAAGTTACGAAATGAGACACAATTTGGGCAGGTGACACATGTTCCAGATTCTGTTTTGGGCGTGAGACAAATGTCTCACCAAAGTTGAGACACGGCGTTTTCGCAGGAAAACGGGTGCGACTCGGAGCCATCAGGCAAAAATGATCCGCTTTCCTCC
>CALLFD010000460.1 GCA_937997605.1 uncultured Collinsella sp.
GTTACGTTATACATACGTCCCTGCATGCGTTTGTGCAATCTCGCAGGGTCGAGAGCCTGCAGACGAAGGCTATCTATCGAACCTTGGCATTTTTCGCCATTCCGGCCCTGGTGGGCGGTACCTTTCAGATCGTATACTCGGTGCCTGGCCTTTGTGTCGGCATAATGATTAGCATGTTGCTGCTCTATATCATCTGCCAGGAGCAACTGATCTCGACTGACCCGTTGACTGGACTCAACAACCGCAACCGTTTTGAGACCTATATGCTGTCGCTCTTTTCAAATGTGGATCAGGCCGAAGATGTATATCTGCTTATGATGGACGCTGACGGCTTTAAGCAGATTAACGATCGCTATGGACATGTGGAGGGCGACCATGCTCTTCAGGTTGTTGCGACGGCGCTCATGGATGTCTGCTCGGCGTCTGGTGGCTTTATCGCGCGTTATGGTGGCGATGAGTTCGTGGTGCTCCAAAAGGCAGCGGCGGAACAGGATATCATGCATCTGTGCGCGACAATCAACGACGAGCTCGCGCATGCCGAGGTGCCGTATGCATTGCGGATGTCCATCGGTTGCGCGCGGGTCGGCGATAGTGTTGATACCTGGCAAGACTTACTTCGCGCTGCCGATGCGGAGCTCTATCGCGTCAAGGCCGAGAAAAAGAAAGCCGGCGTACAAATACGCTAGAAAAGGGGCATACGACCGTGTTTGGTCGTGCGCCCCTTTTGCGTTCGTGGGGGGCCACCGGCCATAATGCCCAGGCGCGGTGCGGCAAGACGGGCGTCTGCCGCCGCGACTCGGTACGAAATCAACGAGAACCAGTGTGCTCCATTAAGCTAAAGTATGCGAATGCCCTCCCTAAAAAGGTGAGCTCGCTAGGCCTTTTTGGGCTTGTTTACGATGATGATGCCGCCGCAAACCAACAGCAGGGCAACGATGACGGTAATGGGGCTCGTGCCAGCGCCCTCGCCGAGCAGCAGCGCGCTCAGCAGCACACCAAAGACGGGGTTCATAAACCCAAAGACCGAGACGCGGCTGACGGGGTTGACGGCAAGCAGGCGCGACCACAGCGAGTAGGCGACCGCGGAGATAAGCGCCATGTAGATGATGAGCGCGATGGCGGGGGCAATCGCCGTGGGGGAGAGCGCGCCACCCATCAAAAAGCCGATGGCGGTGAGGACCAGGCCGCCGACTAAGAACTGCCACCCGGCAAGCAAGACGCCGTCGTGCTCACGCGAGAAGATGCCAATCAGGCAGGTCGAAAGGGCACCCGCGACGGTGGAGGCTAGGATAAAGCCCTCGCCATCGAGCCTGAAGCCAAAGGTGCCATCCGCGCCCGAAAGGTTGACGAGCGCGACGCCGGCAAAGCCCAGCGCACAGCCAAGCACCTTGGCCGTATTGAGCTTCTCGGTGCGAAACGCCAGGGCGGCAAAGAGGATTGCGAGGAAGTTGGCGCTGGCCTCGATGATGGAGCTCGACATGGCGCTGGCGCGCGAGAGGCCCAGATAGAAAAAGAAGTACTGCCCGATAGTCTGGAAGAGCGACAAGACAAAGATGGGCTTGATGTCGCGAGCCTGCGGAATGAGGGGGCGGCGTTGGGCCGCACTCATCCCAACGATAACCAGGGCGCCGGCAAGCGTGAAGCGCAAGCCCGCAAAGAGCAGCTGCGAGGCGCTATCGTGCGCTGGGATACCAAAGAGTGCGTAACCGATCTTGATACAGGGAAAGGCCGATCCCCAGAGTGCACAGCAGACGAGGCAGCCCAGGATGAGTCCGGGCAGGGTGGCGAGATACGGCTTGCGGCTTTCCATGATGTCCTTCCTACATGCGCGAAGCAAAAAAGAACCCGCCACCGGATGTGCCGGTGGCGGGTGTTGTTACCCGAAGGGATTGTACCCGATGGGAAAGGTTTAAGCGAAGTAGGCCACGCCGCTCTCAAAGATCGGCATGAACTTATCGCCGGGGACATGCTCGGGCACGTTGCGGTACAGGTTGTCGCCGCGACGCTCGGCATGGCCCATCTTGCCCAGGACGCGGCCGTCGGGGCTCGTGATGCCCTCGATGGCGAGTGCGGAGCCGTTGGGGTTGACGGAAAGGTCCATGCTGGGCTTGCCGTTCTCGCCCACGTACTGCGTGGCGACCTGGCCGTTGGCGATCAGCTGGGCGAGCACTTCGTCATTGGCGACAAAGCGGCCCTCGCCGTGGCTGATGGCGACGGTATAGGGGTCGTCCAGGCTGCACTGCGACAGCCACGGGGACAAGTTGGACGAGATGCGGGTGCGCACCAGACGGCTCTGGTGGCGACCGATGGTGTTGAACGTCAACGTGGGCGCATCGGGCGTGGCGTCGACGATGTCGCCGTAGGGCACCAGGCCGAGCTTGATCAGGGCCTGGAAGCCGTTGCAGATGCCCAGCATCAGGCCATCGCGAGCCTTGAGCAGGTCGCGGACTGCCTCGGTGACCTCGGGAGCGCGGAAGAACGCCGTGATGAACTTGGCAGAGCCGTCGGGCTCGTCGCCGCCCGAGAAGCCGCCGGGGATCATAACGATCTGGCTTGCACGGATGCGGCGGGCAAGCTCGTGGGTGCTCTCGGCGACGGCCTCGGGCGTGAGGTTGTTGATCACGAAGGTGTCGGCCTCGGCACCGGCGGCACGGAAGGCGCGGGCGCTGTCGTACTCGCAGTTGTTGCCGGGGAACACGGGGATGATCACGCGCGGGCGGGCGATCTTGGCGCCGCCGTACACGTGGATATCCTTGGCGCGGAAGTCGATGGTCTCGACCTCGGGGGTCTCGCCGGCGCTGCGGTAGGCGAAGACGCCCTCGATGCCGCTCTCCCAGGCCTCCTGGAGCTCGGCGAGCTCGATGACCTCGGAGCCGGTGTCGATGACATAGCCCTCGACGGTGGTGCCCAGGGGCTCGACGACAACGCCGTCGGCGACCTCGGGCAGCTCGGCGTCCTCGGCGAGCTCGACGATAAAGCTGCCGTAGAGCGGGGTGAAGAGGCTCTCCACGTCTACATCCTCGGCAAGCTCGATACCGATCTGGTTACCGACGCACATCTTAAAGAGGCTCTCGACGCCGCAGCCGTAGCCGGGCGTGGATATGGCCAGGGCGTTGCCGGTAGCAGTGAGCGCCTCGACGGCGTCAAACGCGGCGAGCAACTGCTGGGCGTCGGGACGGTAGTCCTCGCCATAGGTGGCGGGGGCGATGCGGACGACGCGGTGCGTGAGGCCCTTGAACTCGGGCGAGACGGCGCGGGCGGCCTTGCCCACGGCGACGGCGAAGCTGATCAGGGTCGGCGGAACGTTGAGCTCGCCGGTCTCGTCCTCAAACGAACCGCTCATGGAGTCCTTGCCGCCGATGGCGCCGGCACCCAGGTCGACTTGGGCCATGAGGGCGCCCAGGACGGCTGCCGTGGGCTTGCCCCAGCGCTCGGCCTCGGTGCGCAGGCGCTCGAAGTACTCCTGGAAGGAGAGATAGGCGCGCTTGTGCTCAAAGCCGGCAGCCACGAGCTTGGCGATGGACTCGACCACGGACAGGTAGGCGCCCGCAAACTGGTCGGCCTCCATCAGATAGGGGTTGAAGCCCCATGCCATGGCACTCGCCGTGGTGGTCTCGCCGTCCACGGGGAACTTGGCGACCATGGCCGAGCTGGGGGTGAGCTGCGTCTTGCCGCCAAAGGGCATGAGCACGGTCGCGGCGCCGATGGTGGAGTCGAAGCGCTCGGAAAGGCCCTTGTTGGAAGCGACGTTGAGGTCGGTGACGAGCGAGGTCATGCGCTCGGCGAGCGTGGTGCCGGCCCAGCTGGGCTGCCACACGCTACGGGCGCACACGTGGGCGACCTGGTGCTTGGGTGCGCCGTTGGAGTTGAGGAACTCGCGGGACAGGTCGACGATAGCGACGCCGTTCCAGGCCATGCGCATGCGCGGCTCAGCGGTAACCTCGGCGATAACGGTCGCCTCCAGGTTCTCCTCGGCGGCGTAGCCCATGAACTCCTCGACGTCACCGTCGGCGACGGCGCAGGCCATGCGCTCCTGGGACTCAGAGATAGCGAGCTCGGTGCCGTCCAGGCCGTCGTACTTCTTGGTCACGGTGTCCAGGTCGACATACAGGCCGTCGGCAAGCTCGCCCACGGCGACCGAGACGCCGCCGGCGCCAAAGTCGTTGCAGCGCTTGATCAGACGGCAGGCGTCGCCGCGGCGGAACAGACGCTGCAGCTTGCGCTCGACAGGGGCGTTGCCCTTCTGGACCTCGGCACCCGAGGTCTCGATGGACTCGGTGTTCTGGGTCTTGGAGGAGCCGGTGGCGCCACCGATGCCATCGCGGCCGGTGCGGCCGCCCAGCAGGATGATCTTGTCGGTGGGGGCGGGGCACTCGCGACGAACGTGGTTTGCCGGGGTAGCGCCCACGACGGCGCCAACCTCCATGCGCTTGGCCACGTAACCGGGGTGATAGAGTTCGTTGACCTGACCGGTGGCAAGGCCGATCTGGTTGCCGTAGCTGGAGTAGCCGGCGGCGGCAGTGGTCACGAGCTTGCGCTGCGGCAGCTTGCCCTCGAGCGTCTCGGAAACCGGGACGGTGGGGTCACCGGCGCCGGTGACACGCATGGCCTGGTACACGTAGCTGCGGCCCGAGAGCGGGTCGCGGATGGCGCCGCCCACGCAGGTGGCGGCACCGCCGAAGGGCTCGATCTCGGTCGGGTGGTTGTGGGTCTCGTTCTTAAACAGGAACAGCCAGTCCTGGTCCTCGCCGTCGACATCGACCTTCACCTTGACGGTGCAGGCGTTGATCTCCTCGGACTCGTCGACATCGGTCATGACGCCGGTCTTCTTAAGGTACTTGGCGCCGATGGTGCCCATGTCCATGAGGCAGACGGGCTTGGCGTCGCGGCCGAGTTCGTGGCGCATCTCCATGTAGCGGTCGAAGGCTTGCTGCACCACGGCGTCGTCGATCGTCACGTCGTCCAGGACGGTGCCGAAGGTGGTGTGGCGGCAGTGGTCAGACCAGTAGGTGTCGATCACGCGGATCTCGGTGATGGTGGGGTCGCGGTCCTCATCGCGGAAGTACTGCTGGCAGAAGGCGATGTCTGCCTCGTCCATGGCAAGGCCGCGATCGGCGATAAAGGCGGCGAGGCCGGCCTCGTCGAGCTCGCGGAAGCCGTCGAGCACCTCGACGGGCTGGGGCTCGGGGGTCTCCATGTACAGCGTCTCGGGCAGGTCGAGCGAGGCGATGCGTGCCTCGACGGGGTTCACCACGTAGTGCTTGATGGCATCGATGGCGGCCTCGTCCAGAGCGCCCGAGATCATATAGACCTTGGCGGAGCGCACGGCGGGGCGCTCGCCCTGGCTGATGAGCTGCACGCACTCGCTGGCGGAGTCGGCGCGCTGGTCAAACTGGCCAGGCAGGAATTCGACGGCAAAGACGGCGCCATCGCTTGCGGGGAGTTCGTCGTAGGTCACATCGACCTGGGGCTCGCTAAAGACGGTCGGCACGCAGGAGCGGAAAAGCTCCTCGTCGATGCCCTCGACGTCGTAGCGGTTGATGATCCTCAGGGCCTCGATGCCCTTGATGCCGAGAATTTCGGTCAGCTCGCCCTTGAGCTGCTGAGCCTCGACGTCGAACCCGGGTTTCTTCTCCACGTAGATACGAGAGACCATTGGTTCCTGCCTTCCTGATCGGTTGGGCGTACGGTACGGTATGCGGCAGCGGTCGGTTTACGGGACAAGCCTCGCGGTCGCCTTGAGCCACATGTTTGTAAACCTCACTATGATACGACAGCTCGCGGCGCGTTGAGGACGGCGAGGGTGCTACAGTGAAGCGCAAACAAGAGAAAGGCATCACATGGCATTCGTTTCGCTCGCCATCATCGCACTCGTGGCCTTTGCGAGTCCTTTTATCGCCTCGGCGATTCCCGGAAAACCCGTTCCCGAGACGGTCTTTTTGCTCGTGCTCGGCGCGGTGCTGGGACCCCATATGCTCGGCGTCATCCATGTAGATGCCGAGGTCTCGCTTGTGTCCGAGCTGGGCCTGGCCTTCTTGTTCCTGCTTGCCGGCTTTGAGATCGACCCCAAGAGCATCACGGGCGTCGAGGGGCGCTACGGCTTGGCGACGTGGGTCGTCACGTTTGGTATCGCCTGGCTTGCCGTACGCTTTACCCCGTGGTTCTCGGTCAGTCATTTCGACGGTATCGCCGTGACGCTTGCCCTCACTTCGACGGCGCTCGGTACGCTCGTGCCCATCATGCGTGAGCGCTCGCTCACCGGCACGCGCGTGGGCGACTCGATTCTCGCGTATGGCACCTGGGGTGAGCTCGGTCCCGTGCTCGCCATGTCGGTGCTGCTGTCTGCCCGCACTGGCATCCAAACGCTCGTAATCCTTGGCCTGTTTGCGCTGGCTTGCGTGTTGCTGGCCGTGGTCCCAAGCCGCTCCAAGCGCGTCGGCAGCCGCTTCTTTGCGTTTGTCGAGGAGCGCGCCGACACCACGTCGCAGACCTTCGTGCGCCTGACGGTGCTCATCCTGGTCACGCTCGTGGCGTTCTCGGCCATCTTTGACCTCGACATCGTGTTGGGTTCTTTTGCCGCCGGCTTTGTCCTGCGCTATATCATCCCCGAGGGCAACCATACGCTCGAGACCAAGCTCGACGGCCTGGCCTACGGCTTTTTGATTCCGGTGTTCTTTACCGTATCGGGCGCAAAGATCGACCTGACGGCCGTGGCGTCGCGCCCGGGCTTGCTCGCGGGTTTTATCGTGGCGTTGCTGATTATTCGTGCCGTGCCCATTCTCATCTCTATGGGCATTTGTCCTGTGACGCGCGATGTGTCGGCGTATGGCCGCATTACCGTGGCCCTGTACTGCACCACAGCTCTGCCGATTATCGTTGCCGTGACGAGCGTGGCCGTCAACGCGGGCGCGCTGTCGCAAGATATTGCGTCGGTCATGGTTGCCGCCGGCGCCATCACGGTGTTCTTGATGCCGCTGCTCGCGCAGCTCTTCTACCGCGTGGTCGATGCCGCACCGGTCGCCGCCGTGGCAGAGGTTGCCGAGCATCCATCCGATGCGCTCGACATCCTGCGCGCCCA
>CALLFD010000461.1 GCA_937997605.1 uncultured Collinsella sp.
ATGGACGACGCGAGCGAGCGTGCAATCGAAGAGGACATGCTCGATCAGTTCAACTACTTTGATGATGAGGACGAGGAGCTGATCGACCGTCGCGAGCCAGCGCCGCTTGATTCCTTTGATCTGGTCGATGAAGAGCCCGACGAGGACGAGGGCGAATCGGCGGAGCCCTCACAGCCTTCGCGCCTTAACTCGCTGCTTTCGAGAGCCCCCATGCACCACGGCGTTCGTGCCGGCGCGCTCCATATGAAAACTGACTGGCACCAGATCGTGACGGCAGGCGATGAGCTTGCCGTCGATGCGCCGCTCACCGATAAATCATCCATCATCTGCCGCACCGGCATGCTTATGCTGGCAAGCGGAACGGGTGCCTGGCGCGTGCGCGATACCATGAATCGTGTTGCCGCCGTACTCGGTGTCACCATCCACGTTGACTTAAGTCTTCTGTCGTTTGAGTGCACCTGCATCGAAGATGGCCACTGCTTTAACGAGGTCGTCAGCTTGCCCACAACGGGCGTCAATACGCATCGCATTTGGATGATGGAGAGTTTCCTCAAGGAAATCGAGACCTATGGTCGTCGCTTCACGGTGCACGAGTATCACGAGATGCTCAGGACCGTTGAGAGCTCAAAGCCCGATTACTCTCCCTGGCAACAGGGCCTTGCGGCAGCCTGTGCTTGCGGCGCCTTCGTCTTTTTGCTCGGCGGCGGCCCTATCGAGATGGCCTGCGCGTTTGTGGGCGCGGGTGTCGGCAACTTTGCCCGCTCCCATATTCTCAAGCAAGGCCTTGGTCAGTTCAGCGCGCTGACGACCGGCGTTGCGCTCGCTTGCGTTTCGTATCTGCTGGCATTGCTCGGCCTTGGCCAGGTCATACCGGGGGCAATGTCGCACCAAGAAGGCTATATCGGCGCCATGCTCTTTGTGATTCCCGGCTTTCCGCTCATTACGGCGGGCCTCGACATCGCCAAGCTCGACATGCGAAGCGGTATCGAGCGCCTTTCATATGCCGTATCGATTATTGTGATGGCGACGCTCGTAGGTTGGATGGTTGCCGAGTGTGTTGGCCTGGCGCCGGACGACTTTGCCCCACTGGGCCTTTCGCCGCTTGCCCTTACGCTCCTGCGCGTGGTGATGAGCTTCGTTGGCGTATTCGGCTTCTCGGTGATGTTCAACAGCCCGGTAAAGATGGCCGCGGCAGCTGGGTTGATCGGCGCCGTGTCCAATACCCTGCGTCTGACCCTTGTCGATGCGCCGACGATGATTCCCTTCCTGGGCCTCAGCACGGGAATGCCTCCCGAGGCAGCAGCGTTTATCGGCGCGCTGGTATCGGGTCTGCTGGCAAGCTTGGCCGAAGTCAAGCTCACCTACCCGCGCATCGCCCTCACGGTGCCTTCGATTGTCATTATGGTGCCGGGCTTGTATCTGTATCGCTCGATGTATTACATGTGCACCTTCGACACGGTCAATATGCTCGGCTGGTTTGTGCGCGCAGTGCTCATCGTAGCGTTTCTGCCCGTTGGACTGGGTGTGGCGCGTACGCTCACCGACCCTCGCTGGCGCCACACCAGCTAATTGGTACAAGGGGGACAGGTTACTTTGCACCAAATGAGTTGCGGTGAAATAGGGACTGAATTGCTGCTTAAAGGGTCAAAACAGTCCGTATTCCACCGCAACTTATGGGGTCGGGGGATTATCGGTGCCCTGCATCTTCATAAACTCAACGCTTACGAAGCGCATGCGTTTCGTGCTAGGCTGGTTCCACCACATAAGTAGTCGCAGACGCGCGTACCACGGGCGGGCGAGATGAAGTTCCAACAGCTCCATCTTGCCCGCCCGTTTTTGTTGCGTGGCGCCGCGGTACAACACAGAGAGGAATCTGCCCTTTATACCTATCAACAAACGAGAGAGCCTGCTGTTCACCTTTATCATGTGCTTTTGCATGGTGCTCTGGATGAGCATCTACAACGTTGCCCTGCAGCACGGGGCCATCAACGGCGAGGTCGTTGCCACTGCGTGGCTCGGCTTCCCCGTTGCCTACATTTTTGCCATGTGCTGCGACTGGTTCGTCGCCAGCCCGCTCGCCAAGGGTTTCGCCTTTAAGTACTTGGTCACGCCGGGCAAGAGCTCGCCACTTGCCATGACGCTCGCCGTCAGCTCCTGCATGGTCGTTCCCATGGTCATCATCATGTCGCTGTACGGTGCCTGTGAGGGTCTGACGCACATGCCCGGCGGCATCCTTGCGAACCTGTATTCCGTGCCCGCGATCTGGATGATCAACATCCCGCATAATTTTGTGATGGCGCTGCCGTGGAACCTTTTGGTAGCCGGTCCGATTTCCCGCTTCGTCTTCCGTCGCGCCTTCCCTGTGGGGACGGTTTTCGAGGAGGAGCATGCCGAGCTCTTGGAGCAGGCTATGGCTCCTGAGTGCGAGTAGCTCGCTTAGGGATCTGCTGAGCGCGGGCGACTTGCTTGGTTGGAGCCCTAAGCGTGGATAGCTCTCTCGGCGACATCGCGGGCGTGAGCGGTGCGCATGACCGGAGGGCCCGTGCTGCTCCGTTGCCCGACGTGCTAGCGCGCAGAACAATCTGTTGGTGCATTCGGCGGCTGCTGAAGCGTTTCGGCAGCAGCTTTTTATACGGAGTTTAAATACAACAGTCTGTTGTATTACGTAGAGTGGTATATCTCTAGCGGGAAAAATGCGAGAGACGGAGCATTATGGCGTTGCTAGTAGGACTGGACGTAGGGTCGACGACGACCAAAGTTTACGCGATGCACGAGGATATGACCGAGGCGTGGTGGGGATATCGCCGCCACGGGGCGTGTCAGACAGCGAGCGTGCGCGCCATGCTCGGCGAGCTCGCCGAGCGCTTTCCCCATGAGTCACTGCGCGTTGCGGTGACCGGCTCGGGTGCGCGCGATATCGCGACCGCGCTGGGCGCCTCGTACGTTCAGGAGGTGGTCGCCAACGCGCTCGCGATCAGCAGGTTCTATCCGCAGACGCGCTGCGCCATCGAGTTGGGCGGCCAAGACGCCAAGATGATCTTCTTCCGCACCAACGATAAGGGAGACATCGAGGTTGCCGACATGCGCATGAACGGCTCGTGCGCAGGCGGTACCGGTGCATTTATCGACGAGATGGCAAAGCTCATGGGGGTCGGCACCGAATCGGGCGAGTTCGAGCAGCTCGCAAGCCGGGGAACGACCGTCCACGAGGTCTCGGGCCGCTGCGGCGTGTACGCAAAGACCGATATCCAGCCGCTGCTCAACGAGGGCATTCCTACCACCGACCTGGCGCTTTCGGCGCTTCACGCGGTCGCCCGCCAAACGATCGGCGGTCTGGCCCAGGGTATCGACATCGAGCCGCCGGTAATCTTCGAGGGCGGTACGCTCGCCTACAACCCCACACTGGTCCGCGTGTTCCGGGAGCAACTGAATCTATCGGACGATCAGGTTATCGTCCCGCGCGATCCGCAGATCATGGTCGCGCGCGGTGCCGCCCTGTCGCTGACCGACATGTTCGCATCGTCCCAACCGATCGACCTTCCCGACGCTTTTGTCCGGCTGGATAAGCTCGAGACGGTCGCGCCCGCAAGCGGGGAGGGACGTCTTGCCCAGCCCTTTTTTGCCACACCTGCCGAGCAGGCGGATTTTACGGCACGCCATGGCAAAGAGACGCCGGCAAAGGGTCCGGATGCGTATGCGCCCGGAGAGACGGTGCGTGTGGCGCTCGGTATCGATTCGGGGAGCACGACGACCAAGTTCGCCCTGGTCGATGAGGCGGGTGAGCTTGTCGATTCGTTCTACGCGTCTAATAACGGCAGACCGCTCGACGTCGCCCAACAGGGTCTTGTCAGCTTGAAGAACCGCTGGGAGACAGCGGGAGTCACGCTTGCGATCGATGCCGTGGGCACCACGGGGTACGGCGAGGAGCTTTTCGCGCGCGCGTTCCACGCCGACTACCATACGGTCGAGACGGTCGCGCACGCCCGCGCCGCGTGCGCATGCGTTCCCGATGCGACCTTCGTGCTCGACATCGGCGGACAGGATATGAAGGCCATCTGGCTCAACCACGGCGTGCTGACCGATATCGTCGTCAACGAGGCGTGCTCTGCGGGCTGCGGCTCGTTCCTCGAGGGTTTTGCCAAAAACCTCGGAATAGCCGTTGAGGATATCGCGACCGAGGCATTTTCGTCCAAAGCCCCCGCCGTTCTCGGCAGCCGCTGCACGGTGTTCATGAACAGCAGCGTCGTTTCCGAGCAGCGGCGCGGTAAGGGTCCGGGCGACATCATGGCCGGTCTCTGCCGTTCGATTATCGAGAACGTGTTCACCAAGGTCATTCGCGTTTCAAATCTCAACCGTCTGGGCGACAAAGTCGTCGTCCAGGGTGGCACGTTCCGAAACGACGCGGTGCTGCGCGCATTCGAGCAGTATCTGGGCAAACCCGTCACGCGTGCGCCCCACCCGGGGCTGATGGGCGCTATCGGTATCGCCCTGCTCGCGCGCGAGGAATGCCGCAAGGGCGACGCCGGCACGTCGTTTATCGGGCTCGATGCCGTGGAGCGCTTCGAGCATCGCGAGTTCGGCGGCGTTACCTGCCGTCGGTGCAACAACCGCTGCCAGCGCGCGGTCGTGGCATTTGGCGACGGCTCGCTTTACGTCACGGGCAATCGCTGCCCGCGCGGCGGCGCCATCTCATGGGATGAGCTCGTGCGCGAGGTTCCCGCGGCGGAGGAGCTGCGTCCGCAGGGTGCTTGCGAGGCACAGGCACCCGGCACGGGGCGCGACCGGACCGCGGCTGCCCCCAATCTCTTTGTCGACCGCGAGAAGCTGCTGTTCGAGTCGTACCCCACGGTTCCCGTCAGCGGGGGGCGCGATGTCACGATCGGCATTCCCCGTGTGCTCGAGTTCTGGGACACCATGCCGTTCTGGTCGACGTTCTTCAGCACGCTCGGCTTTAAGGTGCGCGTCTCGGGACGCAGCACCAAGGCGATGTACGAGCGCGGTCTGGCGCACGTCACATCCGACACCGTGTGCTTCCCGGCCAAGCTCGTCCACGGGCACATCCGCAATCTCGTCGACGCCGGCGTCGACCGCATCTTCATGCCCATCATCACGACGGTGCCCACCGAAAACACCGCCTCTACCAGCGAGTGGATGTGCGCCGTCGTAAAGGGATACCCCTACGTGATGCGCAATTCCGATAACCCGGAGGAGCGTTTCGGCGTTCCGTTCGATACGCCGCTGTTCCACTGGTACGACGAGGGCGACCGAAACCGCCAGCTCAAGGCGTGGTGCAAGGAGACCTTCGATATCGATGCCGACCTGGTTGCCAAGGCGACCGAGCAGGCGGACCGCGCGCAGGAGACGTTTGAGAACCAGCTGCAGCTGCGCGGCAGGCAGGTGCTCGAGAACGTGCACGAGGACGGCGGCTACGCGGTGGTGATCGCTTCGCGCCCGTACCACAACGACCCGCTGGTCAACCACGGGCTGCCCAAGCTCTTCTCTGAGCGCGGCATCCCCGTGCTGACGCCCGATGCGGTGCCGGGGGTCTGCAACGTCGATCTTTCCAACAGCCGCATCGACATCGTGAACAACTACCATGCGCGCATGCTGTCGTGCGCGGTCATCGTCGCATCGACGCCCGAGCTCGAGCTCGTGCAGATGGGCAGCTTCGGCTGCGGCCACGATGCGTATCTCACCGACGAGATCGCGCGCATGATGGGCGAGATGGGCTCCAAGGTTCCGATGATGATCAAGCTCGATGAGAGCGACGTCGCCGGTCCCATGGGCATTCGCGTGCGTTCGTTTATCGAGTCGGTCAACCGTCGTCGCGCGGAGGAGCGTGCCGAGGGCGCCCGGGTGCACGCGGTCCATCCGCTCGACGACCCGTATAAGGTCAAGTACACCAAGCGCGACCGGCACGACAAGATCGCGCTGGTCCCCAACACCTCCCATGCGTTCTGCAGGCTCATGACCGCGGCGATGCGCAATCAGGGCGTGCGCGCCGAGGCCCTTGATATCGGGCGCGAGGATGCCATCCGCCTGGGCAAACGCTATGTGCACAACGACATCTGCTTCCCCGCGCAAATCGTGATCGGCGAGGCGCTCGCGGCACTCGAGAGCGGTAAGTACGACCCGCACGACGTCGCCGTGGTGACTGGCAAGTATATCGGCGACTGCCGCCTGACGCACTACATGCCCCTGCTGCGCCGCGCGCTCGACGACGCGGGATACGACTATGTCCCGGTGCTCACCAACGACGACGTCGATGCCCACAATGCGCATCCGGGCTTCAAGCTCGGCCTTGGCCCGAGCATCCAGATCGCCTACGGTCTTCCCATGATCGATGCCCTCGAGGCCATGCTTAGGCGCATCCGTCCCTACGAGCTCGAGAAGGGCGCGGCGGACGCTGCGTTCGACCGCGCGCTCGATGAGGTTATCGAGGGCATGGAGCGCTCCGGGCTGAGAGGCCAGGCGACGGGCTTCAAACGCGCGCTTGCGATCATGGACGCCGTTCCGTACGACCGCTCGAACCCGCATCCGACCGTTCTCATCGTGGGCGAGTACCTGCTCAATTTCCATCTCGGCGCCAACCACGAGATCGAGCGCTACCTCGAGGACAACGGGCTCGAGGTCATCGAGGCGCGCATGACCGACGTGATCCGCAAGACCTATTTCTACAAGCATGCGCAGTCGCGCGAGTTCCACGTCGACCTTTCGCTGCCCGAAAAGGCCTGGTACGCCACGGCGGACAACCTGTTCGAGCTCGCGCACGACCGTTGCGACCGCCTGGGCGCAGCGAGCCCGCTCTACGAGCCGCCGACGCGCATGCCCGAGCTCGTGCGCGCGAGCGATAAGATCCTGCACCATACGTTCGATGCGGGCGAGGGCGTGCTGATTCCGGCGGAGATTCTCGAGCACGCCAAGCGCGGCTGCCGCAACTTCGTGATCCTGCAGCCGTTCGGGTGTCTGCCCAACCATGTCGTGGGGCGCGGGCTCATCCATGCGCTCAAGGAGCAGCATCCCACGGCGCAGTTCCTGCCGCTCGACTACGATCCCGACGTGAGCTTCGCCAACGTGGAGAACCGTCTTCAGATGCTCATCATGAACGCCAAGGCGCAGGGGTGCGGTGAGGCGCATGGCGAGACCGCGTAAGGACGCCGATGCGCCCGATGCGCGCACCCGTATCATCGAGGCGTTTTGGGAGCTCATCGAGAACAACAGCATCTTCGAGCTGTCGGTTGGCGAGGTGACCCGCGCCGCCCAGTGCAATCGCGGAACGTTTTACTACTATTTTCACGATTTCGATGAACTCGTCGCCATCGCCATAGCCCAGCTGCTGCAGGATAACGAGCTCATCACCGATGCCCTCTGGCATTTTTCGAGCGAGGGCGACCTTTCGGCGTTCGACCGGCGCGACGTCCGCTGCCTGCTGCGGCGCATCGTCATCACCATGAGGGCGGGTGCCGCCGAGCAGGTCGTGCAGGGCATCCATACGATCATCATCGACCGCGTGAGAGAGATCGTCCACCCCGACGGAGAAGAGCTCAAGGCAGATTCGAGCTTTGCGGTGGGCTTTCTGGTCTCGGGCATCATGGGCTTTGTGATGGCGGTCGGCTTTGCCCGGGAGGGCGGCGAGGAGATAGACCTCGAGCGGCCGGGGGACAGCGCGTGCGCGTACCTGAGGGCGGTCGCCATGCAGACGGTGGAAACGGTCGCGCAAGTCGAGGGCGTCGATACATCCGAGCTGCTCGAACGCGTCTCCAAGGAGGCCGATGCCTATCGCGCATCGCGTGCGACGAGTCCCGACGTGGTGAAAGACGCCTGGGGTTTCTCTTGCGGGGCGCCTGTCGCGCATCGCGCGGTGAGTCCCGCGATGCGGTCATAACCTGCATTCATGTGAGCCGGGTTTATAGATATTCCTCCAGCTGTTAACATAGACAACCTGTGGGTAAAGAGACAAAAGCGCCGCCGACGGGCGGGCGTTTTGATTTCGATGAACTCATGTAAGGAAACGAGCATGTTAGATAGATTTACCGATCGAGCGCGCAAGGTCATGTCGATGGCCAAACAGGAGGCGCTCGATCTGCACTCAAATAAGGTGGGCACCGAGCACCTGCTGCTCGCACTCGCCAAGGAGGACGAGGGCATCGCTGCCGAGGCGCTGCGCTCGCTTGATATCTCCTACGACGACATCATGGACACCCTCAAGGAGGTCCAGACCACGGTTCCCGAGCCCAGCGAGGAGACCGAGGCTGCCAAGCTTGCCTTTACGCCGCTCGTCATTAGCGTGATGGAGCGCTCCTTCCGCGTGGCACGTGAGAACAACCAGACCTACGTGTCGACCGAGCACTTGCTGATTGGCATCGTCGAAGAGGGTAACGGCATGGCCATGGACATCCTCATGCGCCTGGGTGTGTCGTCCGCCTCCATCAAAAAGGCTATCGAGAAACTTACCGCCAAGGACCAGGACAAGAAGCGTCCGCTCGCCGGCGCCGGTGCCGGGCGTCCCGGTGCGGGCCTGCCGTTCTTTAGCGGCTCGGACGCGTCGCAGCAAAAGGGGAGCGGCACCGATACGCTTAAGCAGTTCGCCACCAACCTTACGCAGAAGGCGCGCGACGGCGAGCTCGACCCTGTAATTGGTCGCGAAAAGGAAGTCCAGCGTATGATGGAAATTCTTTCGCGCCGCACCAAGAACAACCCGCTCATTCTGGGCGACCCCGGCGTGGGCAAGACGGCCATCGTCGAGGGTCTGGCTCAGCAGATTGCAGCTGGCAACGTGCCCGAGAACCTTATGAACCAGAACATCTGGACGCTCGACCTGCCGGGCCTCGTTGCGGGCGCCAAGTATCGCGGTGAGTTTGAGGAGCGCCTCAAGAACGTGATCCAGGAGGCCACCGAAGCTGACGACGTCATCCTGTTTATTGACGAGATGCACACCATCATCGGTGCCGGCTCTGCCGAGGGCTCCATCGACGCGAGCTCCATGCTCAAGCCCGTGCTCGCGCGCGGTGCCTTCCAGATTATCGGCGCCACCACGGCCGAGGAATTCCGCAAGTACCTCACCAAGGACCCGGCCTTCGAGCGTCGCTTCCAGACCATCGATGTCGAGGAGCCGAGCGTCGAGGACACGGTCAAGATCCTGACCGCGCTCAAGCCGCGCTACGAGGAGCACCACCATGTGCGCTATGCGCAGGGTGCTATCGAGGCCGCCGCGAACCTCTCCGACCGCTACATCCAGGATCGCTTCCTGCCCGATAAGGCCATCGACCTCATTGACGAGGCCGGCGCCCGCGCCCGCATCGCCGCCAACCGCGCGCCCGAGCCGGTGCGCGAGGCCGAGCATCGCGTGGAGGAGCTTAAGGCCGCCGCGCAGGAGGCCACCGAGAGCGACGACATGAACAAGGCCGCCGAGATCACCGAGCAGCAAAAGGCTGCCGAGATTGAGCTCGCCGAGGCCAAGGCTGCCTGGACGGCCGAGCTCGACGCCAGCCCGCTCACCATCGATGTCTCCCAGATTGCCGACATCGTGTCCGTGACCTCGGGCGTGCCGGTGTCCTCGCTCACCGAGAGCGAGAGCCGCCGCCTGCTGCAGGCCGAAAGCGTGCTCAAGACGCGCATCATCGGTCAGGACGAGGCCGTCGAGGCCGTTGCCAAGGCCGTGCGCCGCAGCCGCTCGCCGCTCAAGGACCCGCGTCGCCCCGGCGGCAGCTTTATCTTCCTGGGCCCCACCGGCACGGGCAAAACCGAGCTCGCCAAGACGCTCGCCGAGTATCTCTTTGGCAGCAAGGACGCGCTCATCAGCTTCGATATGTCGGAGTTTGGCAGTGAGTTCGAGGTCTCCAAGCTCATCGGTAGCCCCCCGGGCTATGTGGGCCACGACGAGGGCGGCCAGCTCACCAAGGCTGTTCGCCGTCACCCGTACTCGGTCGTGCTGTTCGACGAGATCGAGAAGGCGCACCCCGACATCTTCAATATCCTGCTGCAGGTGTTGGAGGAGGGCCGTCTGACCGATAGCCAGGGCAAGACGGTCGACTTCCGCAATACGGTGATCATCATGACGTCAAACGTGGGCGCCCGCGAGATCGCGCAGGATGCGAGCGTTGGCTTTGGCACCACCGGCGAGCAGGG
>CALLFD010000462.1 GCA_937997605.1 uncultured Collinsella sp.
GGGCAAACTCGTCCAGATCGTCCGGATTCACGCGGTCATCGAACGAGATGCGAAGAGCGCCGAGAGCTTGCTCGCGACCGATGCCCATCGCGCTCAAAACGTGGCTGGGGTCCATACTGCCGCTCGAGCACGCCGAGCCTGCCGATACCTCAAAGCCGGCAGCGTCGAGCTTGATGATGAGCTCCTCGGAGTCCATGCCGTCAATGTAGATCGATACCATGCCGGGCAGACGGTCGGCCTGCGTGTAGTCGCCCATGGTGGCGTGAATGCGCGGATGGGCCGTAAGCGTGGCATAGAGCTTGTCGGAAAGGGCTTGCAGCTTCTCGCGCTCCTGGGCCACATAGGGCGCCAGCGTACGGGCGGCAGCGGCAAAGGCAAGCTGCGTGCGCAGGTCCTGCGTGCCGGCACGACGACCGGCCTCCTGTCCGCCGCCAAAGATGCGCGGGCGCAGCGGCGTGCGGTTCTTAAGGTAGAGCGCGCCGGATGCCACAGGACCGCCAATTTTATGGGCGGCGACGGACATAGCATCGACGCCCAGCTCGGTGACATCGAGCGGAATATGCAGATACCCCTGGATGGCATCGGTGTGGAACAGGGCACCCACGGTATGCGCGGCCGCGGCAAGCTCGCGGATGGGCTGCACCACGCCGGTCTCGTTGTTGGCAACCATGATGCTCACGAGTGCCACGTCGTCGCCTAACAGCTCGACAAGCGCGGCGGGCTCAATGTAGCCCGCGCGGCAGGGCTGCACCAGGTCGACGGTAAAGCCAGCGGCACGCAGCAGCGGCAGGTTGTCCAGAATCGAATCGTGCTCGATCGCCGACACGATCACGCGGTCGCGCTTGCGATCGCGCTGACGGGCGCCCTCGGCAAGTCCGAGGAGCGCCAGCTGGTTTGCCTCGGTACCGCCGTTGGTCAGTACAATCTCGGACGGGCGGACGCGTGCGCCAAAGCTGCGGGCGATATCGCGACGGGCGACTTCCAGGCGTGCGGCGGCCTTGCGGCCAAGCGAGTGCAGCGAGTTGGGGTTGACGCCGGCAAGCTCGCTGTCGTCGTACTCACGCTGCGCAAGGCGCGCCTCGGCGCGCATGGGCGTCGAGGCGGCGTAGTCAAGATTCACGGGTATGCGGTTTTGACCTGCGGTCATAAGGGTTTATGCCTCCTGTGCGGCCTCGTTGCCCAGCTTCTGCAGCAGCGCAACCTCGGCGGCGGGATCTTCGGACTTAAATACGGCAGAACCGGCCACGAGGACGTTGGCGCCGGCCTTGACGACCTCGGCAATGTTTTTGGAAGAAATGCCGCCGTCGACCTCGATCATGGGCGATACGCCGTGGCGCTCGCACATGGCCTTGAGCTCGTGAAGCTTAGGCAGAGTGCCTGGGATAAAGCTCTGGCCGCCAAAGCCGGGGTTCACGCTCATCAGCAGCACCATGTCGACAACGTCGATGATGCTCTCGAGCACGCAGACGCGCGTGGCAGGGTTGAGCACCACGCCGGCCTTGACGCCGCGCTGCTGCAGGTGCGTGAGCGTGCGGTGCAGGTGCGTGGAGGCCTCGTAGTGCACGGTGATCATATCGGCACCGGCGTCGGCGTACCAATCGACCGTCTCGTCGGGGTTCGATACCATCAGGTGCGCGTCGACCGGTACATCAGTGGAGCGCTTGACGGCCTTGAGGATATCTACGCCAAAGGTGAGGTTGCCGGTAAAATGGCCGTCCATAACGTCGAAGTGCACGTAGTCGGCGCCGGCGATCTTGTCGAGCTCGCCCTTGAGGTTGGCCATGTCGGCCGAAAGGACGGACGGAGCGATTTTGATGGAACCCATGGTAGAAGCCTTTCTGCGTTAGTCGGTGAGTCCGTAGAACTCTTGGGAGGGTACGCGGTCGGTAAGAATCTCAAGCGCCCTATCCAAAGTAACACCGTTGTAGAGCGTTTGCTCCACGGCAAAGGTGAGCGGAATGTCTACGCCCAGTGAACGGGCGAGTTCGCTGACGCTGCGGGCCGCGACGGCGCCTTCGACCACCATATGCGTGCGCGTCTGATACTCGTCGAGTGACACGCCGTGGGCAAACTCGTAGCCAAAGGTGCGGTTGCGCGAATGCTCCGAGGTGCAGGTGGCAATGAGGTCGCCCATGCCGGCGAGTCCCATGCAGGTCATAGCTTGACCGCCGCGGGCGTGCACCAGACGGCTGATCTCTGCCAAGCCGCGCGTCATGATAAGGGCAAGCGTGTTGTCGCCTGCGCCCGAGCCGGAGGAGATGCCGCACACGATGGCGATGACATTTTTCATGGCGCCGCAGACCTCGACACCGGTCATGTCTTGCGACAGATAGATGCGGAAGGCCGTGGACAGGAGCAGTTCCTTAAAGGTCTCCCCTATCTGCGGATCTTTGCTTGCGATGACGGCGGCAGAAAGTCCGCCGCGGCAGATTTCCTCAGCATGGTTGGGGCCCGAGAGCGCCGCCACGCGCGACTCGTTGCCGATCTCGCTGGCGATAACCTCGCTCATGAGCAGGCCGGACTCGGGCTCAATGCCCTTGGTGAGGCAGAGCGCCGGGGTAACGGCGGCGATAAAGGGAGCGGCCTGGTGGCACACGCTGCGAAGGTGCGTCGAAGGAACGGCAAAGATGATGGCCTCGGCACCGTCGAGCGCCTGCGCCAGGTCCGTCGTGGCGACGACGTTGCCGGGCAGCTTGTAGCCCACAAGGTAGCGGGGGTTGCGGTGCTCGCCGTTAATGCCGGAGGCCGTCTGCTCGCTGTGGGCCCACATGGTCACGCGCTCGGCCCGCGCGGCGGCAAGGCCCGCGACGGCGGTTCCCCAGGAGCCGGAGCCAATCAGCGCAACATTCATGACTTTCTCCTACTTATCGTCGGGCTCGGTGACGCGCTTGGTAAACGAGAGCTTGGACTCCTTACCCGTCATGAGCTTTTTGATGTTCGCACGATGGGCCCACACCACAGTAATGCCGATCAGCGCCATGCAAAACTTAAGTCCGAGGCTGCTGTACGGAAAGACCGCGCAGGCAGCGATGGGAAGACCGATGGCCGCGGCAAGCGAGCCCACCGACACAAACTTGGTGATGGCGACGGCCACGATAAACATGCCCAGCAGCGAAAGTCCGATGGGCCAGTACCAGGCGAGGATGACGCCCAGACCAACTGCGATGCCCTTGCCACCATGGAAGTTGAGGTAGGGCGAGAAGATATGGCCCCACACGGCTGCCAGGCAGATGACGCCGAGCATCCAGTCGCCGGCGGCACCGGGGGCCATAATGCTCACGGGGAAGCCATAGCCCAAGTCGGCAATGAGCGGACGCGCGATAAGGACGCAGATGGCGCCCTTAAGGCAGTCGAGCAGCAGCGTGAGCGCGGCCACCTTGGGGCCGGCCACGCGCAGGGCGTTGGTGGTGCCGATGTTGCCGGAGCCTGCCTTACGAATGTCCGTGTGGTTGAACACGCGGCCCAGGATCAGACCAAACGGAATCGCCCCGATAAAGAACGAGACCACGGCGCAGATGGCGGTCAGCAGAATCGGATTATGCATCCTTTTGCTCCTTCTTCCTAAAGAAGAGTCGAATGGGTGTGCCGGCAAAGTCGAAGGTCGAGCGCATGCGGTTCTCGATGTAGCGCTGATAGGTGTCGTTGACCAGATCGCTGTGGTTGACGAAGAACGTGAACGTCGGCGGGTTGACGCCCGTCTGGGTCACGTAGTGCATGCGCAGGCGGCGCTTGCCGTCCACCACGGTATGACCGAACTCGCGCAGGTCGGTGAGGAACGTGTTGAGGCGCGAGGTGCTGATCTTTTGCGAGCGCGTCTTCTCGGCGGCGTCGACCATCGCCCAGATCTTCTCGACGCTGCGGCCAGTGAGGGCAGAGATGCGCAGGTACTGGGCCCAGGGAGCCATGACGCCCAGACGGCGGTCGATGGTCTCCATGCAGGCCTCGCGCTTACGGTCGTCGTCGAGCAGATCCCACTTGTTGAGCAGCACAACGATGGCGCAGCCGCGCTCGATGGCAAGACCCATGACCTTCTGGTCCTGCTCGGTAACGCCCACGGAGGCGTCGACGACGAGCAGTGCCACGTCGGCGCGATCGATGGCGCGCAGGCCGCGAACCATCGAGTAGTACTCGATGTTCTCGTATACGGTGCTCTTCTTGCGAATACCCGCGGTGTCGACCATGCGGTAGTGCTTGCCGTTGCGCTCTACGACGGTATCGATGGCGTCGCGCGTCGTGCCGGCGATGTTGGACACGATAGAGCGGTCAGCGCCCAGGATGCGGTTGAACAGCGACGACTTACCGGCATTGGGGCGGCCGATGATGGCCACATTCAGCGCGTCGGGGAACTCGTCGGCGATCTCGTCCTCCTCCTCGGGCAACAGGGCCACGATATCGTCGAGCAGGTCGCCCGTGCCGTGGCCGTGCAGGGCCGAGAGCGGCGTGGGCTCACCGATGCCGAGCGAATAGAACTCCCAGATGCTGTCGTTCTCGCGATCGGGGTTGTCGAGTTTGTTCACCAGCAGAAAGACCGGCTTGTCGCAGCGCTTGAGCATGCGGGCGACCGACTCGTCCTCCTCGGTGACGCCGGTGCGGCCGTCGACCACAAACAGGATGACGGCGGCTTCCTCGGCGGCGGCGAGCGCCTGGTCGCGGATGGACGTGGCAAAGACGTCGTCGCTCTTGAGCGGCTCGATACCGCCCGTGTCGACGATGGTGAACTCGCGGCCGTTCCAATCGGCCGTGTGGTACGAGCGGTCGCGCGTGACGCCGCGGGACTCGTGGACGATGGCGTCCGAGGTCTGGGCCAGGCGGTTAACGAGCGTGGACTTGCCCACGTTGGGGCGTCCGACGACGGCGACGATAGGTTTCATCTGCTCTCCTTTAATGGGTAGGGTCAGCGGAATTAGTAGAGTCGGCAGGCACAATGCCAAGGATGTGCTCCAGGGTATCGAGCAGCTCATGCGGCATGGTCGACACCACATGAACCTCGGCGCCGCGACTGGTAAGGCTTGCGAGTAAATCGTCACGATGATACTCGTCAAGCGTCATGCCGTCAGCGTTGAACATGAGCTTAGGCACAAAGAGCATAACCCCCGACAGATCTTGGGGCAGCTGCTCTAGAATGTCACACGCGACGATGAGGCCGGTCACGTCCACGTTGCCGCCAAAGTAGCGGTTCTTGATGGCTGTGACGGTGCCGGCGAGACCATGCGGCGACTCCACAAAGCGGGCCACCGTGTCGCGCGCGCTGGCGCCCGAGAGGCACAGCAGGTGCTGGCTGCGGGCGGCGATGGCCTCGCGGACGCGGGCCAGTCGCTCGGCATCGGTAGCCAGCACGTCGTCGGTCTCGTCCAGATACGAGCGGATCATGCCGATGCCGTCGTAGTACTGCGGGTAGCCGTCGTAGAAGTCCGCCTCGGGAGGATCGATGCCGGCGTCCAGATAGAACTCGTCGCTCATCTGGAAGGTGTGGCGGCCAAAGCGCTCATAGGCGCGGTCTTGGAACGGTCGGATCATGGCAATGGTCTCGCGCGCCAGCTCGGGCTTGTCGCTGTAGGACCAGCTAAAACGGTTCTGATGCTTGGTAAAACCGAGCGGCACGATGCCCAGACTTGTGATTTGCTCGTGCTCCTCGCAAAAGCGCAGGGTCTTTTCCAGCTCCTCGCCGTCATTCATGCCGGGGCACAACACGATTTGTGCGTGAATTTCGATGCCGGCGGCCATGATGGCCTCGAGTACGTCCATGCCGCGCTGGGCGTTGCGGCCCATCATACGACGGCGGACGTCGGGGCTCACGGCGTGGACCGACACGTTCATGGGGCTCATGTTGCGTTGGATGACGTTTTGAACATCCTCGTCGGAGAGGTTCGTGAGCGTGACAAAGTTGCCCTGCAAAAAGCTTAGGCGATAGTCGTCATCGCGAATATAGAGCGTGGAGCGGCCGCCCTTGGGCAGCATGGTCATAAAGCAGAACACGCAGGCGTTCACACAGGTACGCATGCCGTCAAAGATGGGGCCGTCGAACTCCAGGCCCCAGTCCTCGCCCGGGAAGCGGTCGAGCTCGACGGGGGTGACGCTGTTGTCGCGCGGGTCGAAAACCTCGAGGTCGACGGTGTCGTCGTCGGCCTCCCAGAGCCACACGATCATGTCGGTGAGCGCCTCACCGTTGACCGTGAGCACGCGCATGCCCGGCTCGATACCCACATCCCACGCGGGCGATTCGGGACGCACGTTTTTAACGAGCGCGCCCTCACCCGGCTCGGGGTCGCGGCTGCGCCCGTAATCGGCCACCTCGGCGGCGTATGCGGGTACGGTCTGGTCCATGGTTAGCGGCAAAGCTCCTTGATGCGCGTGACGGCGCGTTCGATGTGTTCTTGCGGGGTGGAGGCTCCGGCGGTGATGCCGATGTGGTGAGCGTCGGTAAACCACGCGGCCTGGAGCTCGGAAGCTTCCTCGATGTGATGCGTGTGCTCGCAGGCGTCTGCGCAAATCTGCGTCAGACGGCGCGTGTTGCCCGAGTTCTTGCCACCCACCACGACCATGCAATCACAGCGTTTGGCAAGTGATGCGGCTGCCTGCTGGCGCTCGCTCGTGGCGGCGCAGATGGTGTTGATCACGCGCAGCTCCTGCACGCGCGGCGTGATGGCAGCTACGACCTCGGCCAAGTTCTGTGCGGTCTGGGTGGTCTGCACGACGAGGCCTACCTTGCCCTTGGGCGGCAGCGCGTTCGCATCGGCAGCGCAACTCACGACCTGCGCGTTATCACCAGCGTGGCCCAGGATGCCCTCCACCTCGGGATGGCCCGGCTCGCCCACGACAAGTACGCGATAGCCCTCGCGCACCAGCCGCTCGGCGGCCACGTGGACCTTCTTGACGTAAGGGCAGGTGGCGTCGACGACGTTAAGGCCACGCTTGCGGGCAGAATCGATCACCTGCGGCACCACGCCGTGGGCGCGGATGATCACGGTGCCGGTTGCGGCGTCGTCCAAGGTGTCGGCCAGGCCAACGCCTGCCTCAGCAAGCTCGCGCACCACGATGGGGTTATGGATGAGCGGCCCTAGGGTGTGGACCTGTGCGCTCTCCCCTGCCTGCGGCGCGGCGGCCAGCGCCATATCGAGCGCACGCTGTACGCCGTAGCAAGTGCCGGCGTGGGCGGCGATCTCGATGGTAGGCGCGGCTGCCTGGTCGGACGCAGCCGCGGCGGTGTTCGTCACGTTCTCGCTCATGGCTAGAACCTGCCCGGATGCTCGTCGCATAGATCGTCTCGCATGGCGTAGACGCGGTTCATGGCCTCGGACTCAAACCATTCCAGGCGCTCCGTGCGCTTAAGCCCGGCCGGTGCGTCGGAAAGCGAGACGGCCTTGCCGGCGCGGATCCAGCACTTCTTGGGACGCATGATCTTTTTGCCCGCGGGCGTGATGTCGGACCAGCCGCAGATGGCGAGCGGGTTGACGGGTGCCTTGCCCATCTGGGCGATGAGCGCAAAGCCGCCGTGGACCTCGGGCTTGATCTCGCGCGAGCGGATGCGCGTGCCCTCGGGGAAGATTAGGACGTCCTCGCCGCGCTGCAGCGCATGCTGAGCGGCGCGCAGGCACTTCATATCGGCAGTACCACGCTCCACGGGGATGCCGCCAACGCGGCTAAAGGCCCAGCGCACGATCTTGCTCTTAGCGAACTCGGACTTAAAGATGGGACGAATGCGGCGGCCCCCAAAGAACAGCGCCGTCTCCACGGCCAAGAGCTCGGCCATCGAGGTGTGGTTGCAGATGACCACGCTGCCGCGGCCTTCCTGGCGCTCAAACAGAAGATCGGCATCCTCGACCTTCCAGCGCCACATGAGCTTGGAGAAGGCCCAAAGGATGGCCATGACTACGACGACGGTGCCGCGGATGAGCGCTGGAAACTCGGCGTAGGGGGCGTTGTAATAGTCCTCGGGCGTCTGCTTAAACAGGCGCATGGGCTACCTCCTTTGGTTGATGAGGTCCTCGATTATCGAGACGACCTCGTCGATGGTGTGGGCTGTGGAGTCGACGTGCACGGAGTCCTCGGCGGGCACGAGCGGGGCGACCTCGCGGCTGCTGTCGAGCTTGTCGCGCTGCTTAAGGGCGTCGAGCGTCTCGTCGACCTCGGCCTCGAGCTGCTCGGACGTGAGCGGCTGAGCATCGTTTTGGTGGCGCTGAAGCACGCGGCGGCGGGCGCGCTCGCGCGGGTCGGCTGTCAGGAAGACCTTGACCTGTGCGTTAGGGAACACGACGGTTCCGATGTCGCGACCCTCGGCCACGATATCGCGGTCCTCGGCGGCACGGCGCTGATGGATGAGCATGGCGGCGCGCACGCCCGGATAGGCCGAGACCTTGGACACGTTGGCGTCAACCTGCGGGGTTCGAATGGCAGCCGAGGCGTCCTGGCCGTCAATGGTCAGGCGCGTGTCCTCGCCGGTACCGTTGGTAAAGCGAATCTCGATCTTCTCGGCGAGGGCGTCGATGGCCGCCTCGTCGTCCAGATCGATGCCGCGGTCGAGCGCGGCGAAGGTGACGGCGCGATACATGGCGCCCGTGTCGAGCTTGTTAAAGCCCAGCTGGCGGGCGATCTCCTTGGCGATGGTGGACTTGCCGGAACCGGCGGGGCCGTCGATGGCGACGATCATGCAATGCTTCCTTTCGATGGGTGACGTGCTGGTATGGTTCGCGGGCGTTGGGGCGCGGCGGGTTGCCTAGCCGGTGTAGCGCTCGCGGTAGGTGTTGCGCTTGGGTGCGGAGCCGTGGCTGCCGTGGTGACGCGTGCGGCTGGCGGGCGTGTCCTGGGGCTTGCCGCTGCCGCGCTTGGGGCTGGCCTGCTTAGGCGGGATGCCGCCGGCCTTGAGGATCTGCACCTCGCAGTCGGTGAGTTCGCGCCACGACCCCTTGGCCACGTCCTTGAGTTCCAGGCCGGCAAAGTTGCTGCGATGCAGGCGGATCACCGGGTGGTGGATCTTGCCCAGCATGCGCTTGACCTGGTTCTTACGACCCTCGCGGATGATGACCTCCACGGCGGTGGTGCCGGGCTTGACGCCCTGCGGAGCCACGGCCTCGGCCTCGCGAGCGGTAATGACGCGGCAGACTGCCGGCTGGCACAGGCCGTCATCGAGCTCGATGCCACGACGGAGTGGCGTGAGGTCGCGGTCGGACAGCTCGCCGTCAACGAGTGCCTGGTAGGTCTTGTAGACGTGTTTGCTCGGGTGCAGCAGGTCCTGCGACAGATCGCCGTCGGTGGTAAAGAGCAAGAGGCCCGTGGTGTCGCGGTCCAGGCGGCCCACCGGGAAAAGTCCCGGAAAGCGGTCGCGGGGGACCAGGTCGGCCACGCAAGGGCGCTCCTGCGGGTCGCTCATGGTGGTGAGGTAGCCGGTCGGCTTGTAGAGCATCAGGTACACGGCACCCTGGTTGAGCTTGACGGGCATACCGTCGACCTCGATATGGTCGCGGTCGACATCGACCTTGGTGCCCAGCTCGGTCGCGACCAGCCCGTTGACGGTCACGCGGCCGGCGGTCATTAGGTCCTCCGAGCCTCGGCGGCTCGCCACGCCCGCGCGCGCCAAAAAGCGCTGCAGGCGCATGGTGTGCGGATAGACGGGCTGGGCGTCGGTTGCGGGTGCTGCGTTGCCCATGGCGCGCGTCTCCCCTACTTCGTTAGTCCTCGTCATGCAAATCCTCCGAGGTCTCGTCGACGACCAGGGTCTCCAAGTCCTCGACTGCCTCAACATCTTCAACATCGGTATCGAGTAGTTCGCGCTCTTCGTCCAGGTCCTCGGCCTGCTCCTCGAGCGTGGACTGAATACTGCGGCCGCTCAGGCGCTCGCGGATAAACTGACGCGACTGCTCGTCGGGGGCAAACTGCTCCAGGTCGGGCAGGTCGCGGGTGGAGCGCAGGCCGAACTTTTCCAAGAAGGCGTTGGTCGTGCCGTAGATGATGGCCTGACCGCGCTGGGGGTCGCGGCCCAGCTCGCGCACCAGGCCCTTGTCCACGAGCGACGCGATGACGCCGTCGGAATTGACGCCGCGGATGCCCTTAACCACCTCGCGCGTCACGGGCTGGTGGTATGCGATGACGGCCAGGGTTTCGAGCGCCGCCTGCGACAGCTTTTGCGTGTCCC
>CALLFD010000463.1 GCA_937997605.1 uncultured Collinsella sp.
ATCTAGCGCAGGGAGCGCAGGCCGCCGGCATCCTTGTCGAGCACCGTAAAGCGCACGGCATCCAGGTGCTCCAAGATGCTGATGGCGCGTTTGCGCGACACGCCCAGGGCCTCGCGCAGCACGCTCGTGGTGGCAGCGCCGCCGGCTGCCTCAATGGCGGCGGCGACGAGTTCGCGCGCATGGGCCTCGGCGGCAGCGGACAGGGCAACGTCGCGCTCGACCTTCACGATCGAGCGGTTGAGCGAAAGCTCGCGCAGGGCACGCGTCATGGTGTCGCGATCGAGCTGCAGCTGCTCGCCCACCTCGGGCAACGTCGGTGCATCGAGGCCAGCTTCGTCCAGCAAGGCAACGATACGTTCGCAAGCCTCTCGCACCACGCGTGCCGCCGCGGCGGCCGAATGCGGATCGAATACCTCGGCGCCCTCGGCGGCGCACACGCCACGCGAGCAGCCCTCGGCAATCAGAGCCGCGGCAACGCCTTCATCAGCGGCAGGCCACGCAGCATGGGCAACGGCGCCGGGCGTAAAGCCCGTCTCCTTGGGAGCCGCCGCGTGCATGGCTGACAGGGTCGCCGCCAGTGCATCCATCGCGGCGTCGAGCGCGGAAGAATCTGCATACAGCGAGCCATCCGAGCCTGCAAGCGCGCAAGCAGCGCCCTGCGCCACCAACCCGCGCAGTGCGGCATCGACCTCGCCGATACCAAGATCCAAAGCCTCGGCAACATCAACCGCCGTAACCGGCAGCGTCTGCAGCGCCAGCCATGCGCCCACACCGCCCGCGATATCGCCGGACTCGAGCGCCGCATACAGTGCACGCTCTCCTTCGACAAGCTCGCGCGATCGACGGCAGCGCGAAAGCAGCACGCGCCCACCGCCAATAAGCATCACGGGCGAATAGGACAGCACCACGGCATGGTCTCCGGCTCGCAGCGGCAGCGGCTCCTCCACGCGCACCTGCACGGTACGGGTCTCGCCCACCGCCATGGGGGCCTCGCCCTCCATGAACATGATGCGACCGACCACCTCGGCCGTACCCGCCATCACGTGCACACGCGCACCCGACTCGAGCACACGCGGCTTGGCTCCCTCGCGACCCAAATACGTAAACGTCATCATAAAGCGCATCGTCTGCCCAAAGCGGCCCGCCACGCCGAGCATCTCACCGCGATCGAGCGCGGCGACATCATCGCCCACCAAGTTGAGTGCCACGCGCTGTCCCGGCAGTGCTCGCGGCGTATCGCCATGCACCTGAATCCCGCGCACGCGACAGACTGTACGCGACGGCAAAGCCATCAGCTCGTCGCCCACCGCAACCGGCGCATCGTGCAGCGTTCCCGTCACGACGGTGCCGACGCCCTTGATCGTAAAGCAGCGGTCGATGGGCAGACGCGGCGCGGCATCGGTGAGCTCGGAACGGTCGCGGCAAGCATCCCAGCAGGCACTTACCTGCTCGTCGAGCACCGCAAGCAGCCCGTCAATCCCCTCGCCTGTCTTGGACGACACAGGCACGATCGGCGCGCCCGCAAACACGGTACCCGACAAAAAGTCATCGACATCAAGCTCGGCAAGCTCGGTCATCTCGGCATCGGCCAGGTCGCACATAGTCAGCGCCACCACCATGTGTGTGACGCCCAGCAGCTCCAGCACATGCACGTGCTCGCGGGTCTGCGGCATCACGCCCTCAACGGCAGAGACCACCAGCACGGCAACGTCAATGCCCGTGGCACCCTGCACCATGGCGCGCAGGTAATGCGCGTGGCCCGGCACGTCGACCAGGCCAACGATCTTGCCACTCGGCAGCGCCAGCTCGCCAAAGCCCAGCTCAACGGTCATGCCGCGGCGACGCTCAACCTCCAGACGGTCGGGATTCTTGCCGGTCAGTGCCTCGATCAGTGCCGACTTACCGTGGTCAACGTGGCCCGCCGTACCAACGATAACGGGACACTCCACCAGCGACTGAAACTCACTCATCGAGCAATCGCCTTCTCAACGCACGCGACGAGCGTCGACGCCGCCGTCTCGATATCGCGGTCGCCCACAAGCGTACGGACGTCAAACAAAATGCGATCGTGCGAGGTTCGCGTGACGACCGGCGTATCGAAGTCTTGAACGAGCGAGCGCTTGAGCGCGTCGACAGACAGGCGCCCGTCGACCGGGCAGACGGCCACGCACATGGTGGGCAGCTCGACGGTGGGCAGCGAGCCGCCGCCGGGAGTCGACGACTCCTCGACGATTTCCACCTGCACGGCACACGGGCAGTCAGCCTTATCGAGGCCCGCCACCATCAACTCGCGCAGCTTGCGTGCGCGACGCTCCAGATGAGCCTGCGGAAGCGTGAGCATGTTGAGCACCGGCACCTCGCGATGGGCCACATCCGCCCCATCCATGTAAATGCGCAGTGTGGCCTCGAGCGCCGCCAGCGCGATCTTGCCCGGGCGCAGGGCGCGCATAAGCGGATGTGACCCACAGGCCTGGACCAGATCGCGACGGCCCATGATAATGCCCGCTTGTGCGGCACCGAGCAGCTTATCGCCCGAGCACGACACCAGATCGAGCCCTGCCGAAACCGAGGCCGGCGTGGTTTCTTCGCCGCCGCGCACCAGGATGTCGTCGGACAACAGCGCGCCCGACCCCTGGTCCTCGTAGAACAGCAGGCCATGCTTGTGGGCCAGAGCGGCAAGCTCCCGAGAGCCCACCTCCTCGTGAAAACCCTCGATGCGATAGTTGGAAGGATGGACCTTAAGAATCATCGCCGTATCGGGCGTGATGGCTTGCTCATAATCTGCCAGGTGCGTGCGGTTGGTGGCGCCGACCTCGACGAGTTTGGCACCCGAAGCCGCCATGACATCGGGGATGCGGAAGCTGCCGCCGATCTCGACAAGCTCGCCGCGGCTGACGATGACCTCCTTGTCTGCGGCATGGGTCGCCAGCACCAGCAGCACCGCGGCGGCGTTGTTGTTGACCACGAGCGCGTCCTCAGCACCGGTAAGCGAGCGGATCAGCTGCGCGGCATGTTCCTTGCGCGAACCACGCGAGCAGGTGTCCACGCTGTACTCGAGCGTGCTGTACCCGCGCGCGACCTCAGCCACGGCTTTGGCAGCTGATTCCGCGAGCGGGGCGCGACCCAAGTTGGTATGGATAACCACACCCGTGGCGTTGACGGCGGGACGCAGGCTCGGCAGCGCGGAGCGATGCGCACGCCACTCGATGGCCGAGGCCAGCTCGCGCTTGGAACGCGGGGCGGCGCCGGCACGAATCGCGGCGCGCTCCTCGTCGAGCTCGGCCGTGACGGCGGCATGCACCACCGCGTCGCAGGTCTCCCCCGCCGCCTTCACAACCGGCCACTCAGCAAGCAGCTCGTTGACGGAAGGAATGGCACGCAGGCGGGCGCGCACCTCATCGGACATGTTCTGGCTATCGCTCATGTGCGGCCTTTCAAAAGAAACGTGGATCAGTCGAATACATCAGCTGAGTCAATTACTCGCTATTATCCTCGCGCGCCGCGATCTTTTCCACGCGAACGGCGTTTTCCTGGGTGAGCGCGGCGCCCGTCAACGGGTCCCAACGCAACGGTGTATGGTCGAGTGGGCCGACGCCCAAGGCTTGAGCGCCGAGGACATCAGCGCCAAACGAACGCCCGCCGGGGGCGGCCGACGTAAAGATACACGCCGGATGCAGATACGGCGTCGTCTCCACGCGCACGCGGTCGCGGCCCATATCGCTCACGAGATCGACGATCTCGCCGTCGGCGATGTCCATGTGCGCAGCAGCATCGGCATTCATCTGCACGGCATCCAGATCCGAGCCCGCCTCGGCGGCACCTTGGGCCGCAAGCCTTCGCGAGGTATGCGACTCAAAGGGACGGTTGCCGCTAATGAGGCGAAACATTCCCGAACCGGGCTCCACCATGGGCGCGACCCAACCGGGAACGCGGCCCAGGCCGGCTCGTTCCCATACGTCGCTTGCCAGCGCAATTTTGCCGCCATCCAAGGGAATCGCCGGCTCGCCCGTACGCGACGGCAACGAAACACCCGTGTCGGCCCAGCCGCGTTCCTTGAGCTCGTCCAGATTGATCCCAAAAGGCGCCACCTGGGCAGCCGCCAGGTCGTCAGACGTAAACTGGAAGTACTCGCCCACGCCACACGCCTGCGCCAGACCGGCAAAAATCTCCCGACCGGGACGTGTGCCGTCATGCTGCACAGGCAGCACGGCGTTGCGGTAGAACACGCGCGAATCATTGGCGCCCACGACTGTGCCCACACCGCG